>NZ_JBXAXY010000001.1:0-300000 GCF_056782015.1 Dellaglioa sp. CoH-57-MRSF-17
TGTTCAGTTTTCAAAGATCTACTTGGTTGCTTTTGACAACTTTTATATCATATCAAGGATTTCGTTAATTGTCAAGATTTTTTTTAATTAATTAACTGGTCACATTTGAATTAGTTGTTTACTACTGAGGCAACGTTTATTACTTTACCAAGAATAATGACCTTCGTCAAGCCTTTATTTAAATTAAATCTAAAAATATTGATGTAATCGTATACATCTGTACTTTTAATTACTTTATAGGTCTTAAATAAAAAAATAATTTCAAAAATAGACTATTAATCCTGATTTTTGAAATTATTTTTTATTTAATGTTCAACTAATAGTTGCTGCATTTGTAGTGTTTGCGCCTGATTTATTTCATCATACAACTTATTAGCAAGTTGCTCGTTAATTATTCCTGCTATATATTGTGTTTGAACATAATTATATTCTAATTGAAATGCTTGAATAAATAAATCTACTGATATTTTTTCATTCTCTTCGTAATCTCTACGAAAGTGTCTTTGTCGATCTTCGATAAATCTTTCAACATTCTGAATATCATCTAGTTGTCCATGTGCATTAGCCAAACGTTCTTTTGTTAAATCATGTAAATATTGTTCAATTACTTCATGCAATTGATTCTCCAAGTCCCATAATAATGATCGGAAATCATTGTGTATTTGCATTTTTTCTATATTATCTTTAGCCCATTGTTTCCTGGCCTTACTTCTCTGTCCACGAGTTATTTGCCCATGGCTAATATGCCACGCTTCATGCCTAACCTGATGTTCTACTGATCGAATGATTCGATTAACACTTAATCGTTGTCCACCATAATCTGTATCCAAAATTTTTCTGTACGTACTGAGTACTCGGGCAGGATAAATTTCTTTTATCTCATTACTATTTAAAAATTCATCTTCAATTTCATTAATTTTTTTAAATAATTCTTGATGTTTATCATACCCTTGAATATCATTAAACCCTTTTTGTGATTGTAATTGTTGAATCACCGCGTATCTCACATCGTTAGATTGAATACGTTCTGTTAAATGTAAACTAGCGTAATCAATCATTTGTATTCGTGAAAAATTTAATTCTTCTTTATTAAATGATAACTTTTTAGCTAGTAAGATTTTAGGCAACACTAATGCTGGTGTTATCATACTTAATAATATGACAGTAGTTGCAATGATTAAAATTTCTTCTCGATACGGAAAAGCCCGTCCATTTATTAACATTGGTAATGAAAATGCCATTGATAACGTGATTGTTCCGTGTACCCCACTCAACCCAAAAACAAATGCATTTTTTCGTCTTTTTTTTGATTTTGAAGGACCGAAAAAGGCAGCAATATGTGGTTCTTTTCCAATTAATGCCCAAGTGTATCGGATACCAATCATGACTACATAGATTATCAAACCCAGACTCAACAACTCAAACGACTGACTCGTTCCAAGTTTAATCAGTGCCCGGAAAATTTCAGGTAAACTAATTCCCAATAAAATAAATACAATACTGTTAAGCATTGCGGTCAACGTATCCCATATTGTTGACGAAACTAACTGGACACGTGTTGCAGTTAATTTTAAACGCTCGGATTCAATATTATGAACAATCCCTGCAGTTACAACAGCAATAATTCCCGATGTCCCTAGACTTTCCGCCAATAAATAAACAATAAATGGTGTTAACAACGCAATTGGAATAATCGTTAATTCTGGTGAAGTTACCCTCTTATTAAAATACGTTCTAACGATAACTAAGATTCCACCTGCCATAACCCCAACTACAATACCACCAACTGCAACAAAAATAAATTGAAATAATCCGCTATAGATGGAAAATGTTCCTTTTTCCATCACAGATAATGCCAAATTTAACATCACTAATCCACTTGCATCGTTAAATAATGATTCGTATTCTAAGGCAGTATTAACCCCTGAATCAAGTTTTGATGCTGATGTTAAGGATTTTACTGCTATGGCGTCAGTTGGTGTCACAATCGCAGCTAGTGCTATTGCAAGTGGCAATGTCCATCGAACTTCTAATCGATTCGCTAACAACCCTACTATTACAACTGTAATAAGCGCTAAAACTACTGATAATAAAAGTATCGCATGAAAATTTTTACGGATCCCCCTAACAGATGTTTTTTGCCCATCATTAAACATAAGTGGTGCAATAATGAATAACATAAAATATTCTGGTTCTAATTCGAAATTAGCCATGACTGGTACTAATGACAACAACAGACCAATTACAATAAGAATAAAAGCATCTGGTATTTTAGGAAGAATTTCGTGAATTACATTTGAAATAATAATCCCCGCCACAAGAAAAGCTATTACATAAAATAGTGCCATTATGCGTTAACGCGTCCTAACCAATATTTCTTTTTACCACGACGAATAATCACAAATTTGCCATCAAATTCTGTAGCAGGATCAATCATAAAATCTAAATCTTGAATTTTTTCACCATTAATACGAATAGCCCCGTTAGTGATATCTTCACGTGCTTGTCTTTTTGATGATTCAATTTTTGTATTTACTAATAACTCAACAATATTCTCTGGTTCTGCTGCTAATTCAACAGAAGGCATATTTTTAAACCCCTGTTCAATTTCACTCGTCGTTAATTCTTTCACTTCGCCTGAAAATAAAGCTGCAGAAATATGTTCGGCTTCAATTACAGCTTCTGGACTATGAACAAATTCTGTTACTTCTCGTGCTAAGCGGCGTTGTGCTTCACGTTTTTCTGGAGCTGTTTCAACTGATTTTTGGTATTCAGCAATCTCATCTGACGTTAAGAATGTGAAAAATTTCAAATATTTCACAACATCCCGGTCGTCTTGATTTAACCAAAATTGGTAGAATTCATATGGTGTTGTTTTTTCTGGATTTAACCAAACTGCGCCACCAGCTGTTTTACCAAATTTAGTACCATCAGCCTTAAGCATTAGTGGAATTGTTAGCCCATATGCCTTTGTGTCTGAACCTAGCTCTTTATGAATAAGATCAATTCCTGCAGTAATATTCCCCCATTGATCAGCCCCACCAATTTGTAATTGAACATCATGGTGCTTGTGTAAATGTAGGAAATCAACTGATTGTAAGATTTGGTATGTAAATTCCGTGAATGAGATACCAACTTCCAAACGACTTGCAACAACATCCTTTGCGAGCATGCTATTTACATTAAATAACTTACCGTAATCGCGTAAGAAATCAAGCAAGCTAATTTTTGATAACCAATCATAGTTATTTACAATTGAAATATTTGAATCTTGTCCAAATAATTTGGTCATCTGTGCAGTGAGAGCTTGCTCATTATGATGAACTTGGTCCATCGATTGCAGCACACGTTCAGATTTTTTACCACTTGGATCACCAATTGAACCTGTACCACCACCAATAATGATGTATGGATGATGTCCTGCTAATTGAAATCTTTTCAACATCATAAATGGAATTAAGTGTCCGATATGCATACTATCCCCTGTTGGATCAACCCCACAGTATAAGCCAATTGATTTTTCAGACGTTAGTTCACGTAACCCATCTTCGTCTGTCGTTTGATTAATTGCGTCGCGCCATTCTAGTTCGTCAATAATATTCATTTCTGTTTCCTCCTATATAATATAAGTATAAAAAAATCCCTGATATCTAAAAAAGATATCAGGGACGAATTAATTTCCGCGTTACCACCCAAGTTATTATCTACATAATATAGTAGCTAATCGCTCAATCATCGTTAACGAGATGAATCGTTGTTAGCTCCATAGCGTACTTCACTCATCGATAATTCCTGATTTCCAGCGACCACCAGGTTTCTTTAAAATTGATCGATAAATTACTGAACTACTTCATCACTTATAGCTATAATATACGTAAATAAAGTCTAAATGTCAATTTTAACCATAAGAATATTAATACTATAAAAGAGTGTCTTGATTGCATTCTATTTCGTTATTCGATACAATTCACTTACAAATTAAAAGTAACTGGAAAGAAGAGGAATCCGATGACAGAAAAGAAAATGATGTCAGCCGTTGTAATTGATGAATTTGGCGGACAAGATAAACTTAAACAACGTGAAGTAGCTATGCCTGAAATGACGGCGGATCAAGTAATTGTTCAAGAAAAAGCAGCTGGAATTAATCCAATTGATTGGAAAACGCGTGAAGGCTTTTTACAAGGTATGCTTAACTGGCAATTTCCTATTATTTTAGGTTGGGATGTGTCGGGTGTTATCACAGAAGTAGGCGCTAACGTAACCGATTGGAAAATTGGTGATGAAGTCTTCGCACGCCCTGCCACGACTCGTTTTGGTACTTACGCCGAATATACTGCTGTTGATGCTAATTTGCTTGCACCAAAACCTAAAAATATTAGCTTTGAAGAAGCTGCTGCTGTTCCTTTAGCTGGTTTAACTGCATGGCAAGCCCTTTTTGATCATGGTCATTTAGAAAAAGGTGAAAAAGTCTTTATTCATGCTGGTTCAGGTGGCGTTGGCTCTTTCGCTATTCAACTTGCTAAATCAGTTGGTGCTTACGTTATTACCACAACTAGCTCGAAGAATATTGATTTTGTTAAAGGACTTGGCGCTGACCAAGTCATTGATTACCATGAAACTGATTTTGCGGAAATCTTAAAAGATATCGACCTTGTAGTTGATACAATCGGTGGTGACGCACAAGAAAAATCAGTTAATATCTTAAAACATGGCACAGGTCGTTTAGTTGCTATTACTGGGATGGATTCTGAAAAAACAGCAGGTCTTGCTGAAGCAAGAAATGTGACTTTTGATTCAATTTGGTTGGACCCAAATGGTGAAGAATTAACTAAATTAGCTGATATGCTTGAAGATGGCACTATAAAAGTGACCTTAGATTCAGTTCATGAATTCTCTGCAGAAGGTGTAGCAGAAGCTCACGATCGTAGTGAATCTCATCATGCACTTGGTAAAATTATCGTTCGTTTTAAATAAAACCCTATTTAGGTAGTTCAGACTTTTTTGTCTGAACTACCTTTTTTAATTACTAAAAGTAAGTGCTTTCACTGGTGTTAATTCATTGGTAGATTTATACTATCCTTGTAGAATAAAATTTTTCAAGAAGGAGATTTACTATTATGCCAAAAAAAATTAATGCATCAGATGCCATGCTCAAAGTTTTAGAAGATTGGGGCGTTAAAACCGTCTATGGGTTGCCAGGTGGTTCATTTGATTCAACAATGAATGCACTACATAATCGTAAAAATACAATTAATTATGTACAAGTTCGTCATGAAGAAGTCGGCGCACTCGCAGCAGTTGGTGAAGCTAAAGTAACTGGAAAATTAGGTGTTACTTTTGGTTCCGCTGGTCCCGGTGCTGTCCATCTATTAAACGGACTTTACGATGCTAAATATGATGGTGTTCCTGTTCTTGCCTTAGTCGGCCAAGTTGGTACACAAGTGATGAATACAAATTACTTCCAAGAAATGAATGAAAATCCAATGTTTGAGGATGTTTCTATTTATAACAGAACAGCTACTACACCCGAAAACTTACCCATTGTTGTTGATGAAGCTATCCGTCAAGCCTACAAATATAATGGCGTCGCAGTTGTCACAATTCCGACCGATTTAGGTTGGCAAGAAATCGATGACACCTTTGTTTCAACAGCCGCAACACACCAAGAACCTCTTTATCCGATGCCTCGTGATAAACAAATTCAAGATGCCTTAGATATTTTAACAACAGCTAAGACACCAATTATTTATGCTGGGAAAGGTGTTCGTGGCGCTGGAAAAGAATTAATTGAATTATCTGAAAAATTATCATTACCAATCGCAACAACTGCGCTTGCTAAAACAATTATTCCTGATGATTACAAAGCATACATGGGTTCTGCTGGACGAGTTGCTGGCAAACCCGGCGTTGACCTTCTTCGTGGCGCTGATGCTGTTCTTTTCATTGGATCTGATTTTCCATTTGGTGAATATTTCTTTTCTCCAGATGCTAAATTTATTCAGGTCGATATTGATTCTGAAAAATTAGGTAAACGTCATTCAGTTGATGTCCCTATTTTAGCCGATGGTAAGGAAACTTTAATCGCATTAAATAAGGCCGTTAAAACACCAGTTGCACCAACAAAATGGTACAAAGCTGCCATCGCTAACAAAGAAAACTGGATTAAATGGATTGATAGCTTTACTGAAGATGACAGTAAACCACTTCGTTTTGAACCAGTTTTCAATGAAATTAATAAAATTAAAGATGACGATGCAATTTTCCAAATTGATGTTGGTAATGTAACGATTGAAGCAATGCGTTTCTTACGTCTTGGTGAGAAAAATAAATTTACAACATCCGCATGGTACGCAACGATGGGGTATGCACTACCCGCAGCAATTGGGGCTCACTCTGCCTTTCCAGACCGTCAAGTTTTCTCAATTTCTGGTGACGGTGGTTGGACGATGGTCATGCAAGATGTCTTAACACAAGTTAAATACAACATGCCTATCATCAACGTTGTCTTAAGCAATCAGGAACTTGGATTCATCCGCGCTGAACAAGATGATAAACAACAACCACACTCAGGTATTGATTTAATTGATGCTGATTGGGGCGCAATTGCCAACGACATGGGAGCTAAAGGGTATACCGTCCGGACATTAGCAGAATTAAAAACTGCTTTTGCTGAAGCTAAAGGTTCAAAAGTGCCTGTTGTTATCGATGTTAAAGTAACTTCTGACCGTCCACTTCCTGTTGAACAGCTCATTATTGATCCTAAAACACAAGATCCAGATGCTGTTAAAGCTTTTGTTAAAGAATACCAAGCAGAGGGTTTAATTCCATTTCGAGAAATCCTTGAAAATCAAGATTAAATAGTTTTTATTTAATTGATGTATCTTAGCTTAATTAAGTTAAAATACATTTTTTATAGAACAAAAAAAGATATAAAGAGAACCCTTGGGATTGAATTTCATTTCAATCCCAAGGGTTCTCTTTATATACCTCTTCTTATTTCACAATTTTATCAATTTTTGCTAATTCTTCTGGTGCAAAATCCAAATGCTCTAATGCCTTTAAATTATCCTTTAATTGACTCACACGACTAGCACCAATAATAACCGACGAAACAGAATTATCTTTCAAATCCCAAGATAGCGCCATTTCAGCCAATGTCTGGTTGCGATTTTTTGCAATTTCATTTAATTCACGAACCTTTTTAAGTGTTGATTCAACTCTCTCAGTAGACAAGGTATCAAATCGTTTCACTCTAGAATCGTCTGGAATACCATTCAAGTAACGATCAGTCAATAACCCTTGTGCTAAAGGACTAAAAGCAACTGTTCCTATCTGCTCTTGTTTTAAAACATCTTTTAATCCATCTTCTATCCAACGATCTAATAAATTATATCTAGGTTGGTGGACAACGATAGGTGTATTTTTAGCTTTTAGTAATTGAATCATCTTTTCAGCTTCTGGTGCCCGATAATTTGAAATTCCAATATATAAGGCTTTACCTTGGCGAACGAGTAAATCCAAAGCTTCAGCTGTTTCTTCCAACGGTGTATCTGGATCTGGACGATGGTGATAGAAAATATCAACATAATCTAGCTGCATACGTTGTAATGATTGATCCATACTGGCAAACAAGTTTTTCTTTGAACCCCATTCGCCATAAGGACCTGGCCACATATAGTAACCTGCCTTCGTCGAAATAACCATTTCATCCCGGTAGGCACTTAAATCTTCACGTAAAATGCGCCCAAAATTCTTCTCGGCAGCACCATCACCGTAATTATTTGCCAAATCAAAATAAGTAATTCCATTATCAAATGCTGTTTCAATAATATCTTTTTGCGTTGCTAAAGGTGTCTCATCCCCAAAGTTCTTCCATAAGCCTAAGGCAATAGCAGAAACTTTTAATCCACTATTACCGAGGCGATTATAAATCATTTTATCATAACGTTTTTCATTTGCTTGATACATTAACTATCTCCTCCTAAACTAATTACAAATTATATTATAGCGCTTTCACGTCTGCTGGACAATCATTTAATGTTACTTAAAATTCGCTTATCTTATTAATTTGTGCCACTATTATTAGGTAACTGAAGGAGTTGAGTCCATGTTTAAAAAAATAAACGATTATATAAATGTCCATTATATTAAAACATTCATCTTAACGTTAGCTATTGCAACCATAGTTAGAGTCATTGTTGCATTTTTCATAAATAAACACTTTTTGAATGTAGAATTTATTATTGCCGCGATTACGATTGTTATAATTTCACTTTTAATCAGACAAGACCTCAAGAAATAATTAGGTAAGCAAAAATACTGACTCGATACTTTTGACAAAGTACGGAGCCAGTATTTATTTAATTCATGTCCCACTTTTAAATAATTAGTCTTCAAAAACATCTTTTGCAATATTAAATGCAGACCAAGCTTTAGGCCAACCAACGTAGAAAGATAAATGTGTGATAATTTCAGCAATTTCTTCCTTCGTAATTCCATTTGTTTTGCCAATTGCCATATGTGCTGGCAATTGTTCAAAGTTACCACCTGAAATCAAAGCTGAAATTGTTATAATACTGCGTTGATGTGCTGGTAATTCACTTTCACGTGACCAAACTTCACCAAATAAAACATCATCATTTAATTCTGCAAATTTAGGTGCAAATTCGCCTAAGTTATCGCGACCTGCTGTTTGTTTCTTTACCATAATATAATATCCTCCTATTAATCTTTTAATTTACCGTACGTTTCGTCATCAACAGCTTCTAACCATTCAGGTGTCCCTGCTGTAATAGCAACATGTGAGAACCAACTATCTTTTGTAGCACCGTGCCAATGTTTAATCCCGTCTTTTGTGACAACAACATCACCAGCTTTTAAACGTCGTGCTTGTTGACCTTCTTCTTGGTACCAACCTTCACCGGCAGTGACCAATAATAGTTGGTAACCGTCGTGATGGATGTGCCAATTATTACGTGTTCCAGGTTCAAAACTAACATTTCCAACACCAACGTTTATATCTGGATCCGCCACTAACATGTCTAAATAACTTTGACCAACAAAGAAATCTTTATATGCTTCATTTTTTTCACCTATTGGAAAAAGACCGTTTTTAATTTGTTCCTCATTCATTATAATTACCTCACTTTATTTTATACGGTTAACCTAGCGTTAATCGTATATCGCGAATTGTTCTAGATACTTTTCAAAACTAATATCTTCTGACACTTCGTTTCCATTTGTTCTGTGTGAAACTTTTCTGTCATACCAATCAATTTTATGAGAAATAATTTCAATATTATGCTGTAATTCTACCATTTCAGACAGTGCATTTTCTTTTACCTTGCTGAGCATCTCGCGTCGTTCTTTAATGGTTGCATCACCTTGTGCTCGTAGTTCAACGTATTTAATTATTTCATTAATCCGCATCCCTGTCCCTTTAAGATGAAGCAAAAATCCTACCCATTTAATATCATGTTCCGTGTAATAACGTAAGCCTGCCGAATTACGGTGAGGCTTAATTAAGCCTTCTTTTTCATAGTAACGCAATGTAAAACTTGATAACCCAACTAATTTAGCAAACTCACCAATTTTATATTGTTGCTCATTAGTCATTCAATCGCCTCCTTCAATAGTTTCTATTAAAACACTTAGAGTTGACTCTAAGTCAAGCTTTTCTACATATTATTTTTAATATTAAGGCTTACTCCATCCATCAATTCAGACCGTTCCTACACTAAAATTTAATTCCAACATTTTAAAACAAAATCTTTGCTTAATAATTTTCATTCATGTAGAGTTACATCGAAATAGTTACCATTTCCAGATATATTACATATAAAATAAGAAGAAATGAGGGTTAGCTTTTGTTAGATTTCAAACACATAAACAAAACATTCAAAACAGTTACCGTATTAAACGACTTAAACTTACATATTGATACAGGGGAACTTTTTGTTCTTGTTGGCCCTAGTGGTAGTGGTAAAACGACAACTTTAAAAATGATTAATCGATTAATTGAGCCCACCTCGGGTACTATTAACTTTGAAAATCAAAATATTGATCAGATTCCGTTACATACTTTACGTTCACAGATTGGCTATGTCTTACAGCAGATTGCTTTATTTCCTAATATGACAGTTGCTGAAAATATCAGCTTATTACCAGAATTACAAAAATGGCCTAAAAACAAACAAAGAGAACGTGTCGATGCCTTATTAACACGTGTTGGTTTACCGCCTGAAGCATATCGTAAGAGAATGCCTAGCGATTTATCCGGTGGCGAGCAACAACGAATTGGTATTTTACGAGCAATTGCAACTAAACCAAAATTAATTTTAATGGACGAACCATTTAGTGCGCTGGATCCTATCTCAAAAAAAACATTACAAGATATCGTCATCGATTTACATGAGGAACTACACAATACCATTATTTTCATTACGCATGATATGTCTGAAGCTCTTCGCCTCGGAACTCGTGTTGGTGTTATGCATGATGGCAATCTCATTCAAGTTGGTACCCCTGACGAAATTAGAAATGCACCAAAAAATGATTTTATTTCAGAGTTTTTTGGGTTAGACGTATCCAACACGCAATTTAATTTAGCTGAAATGATTCAAAAATCATTTAGTCTTCCAATTGATGAACTCGCTAATAATCACGTCACCTCAACTCAAACAACATTTAAAGAACTCATATCTCTACTTTCTAAATATACAATTATAAATGTTAAAGATAACGACCAGAATCTCATTGGTGCAGTTGATGCCCAATGCTTAATTCGTTATGGTGCAAGCATGTCTGATAGCGAGGTGGATGACCAATGGCAAATTTAATAACAACTTTTAAAATGCACCGTGCTGATTTATGGACCGCTATTCTTCAACATCTACAGATATCATTAATTTCATTGCTGATTGCAACCATCATTGCCGTCTTTTTAGCAATTTGGTTAGCACAGCATAAAAGAGCAGCAGAAATTATGTTGCAAATTACCAGTGTTTTACAGACAATTCCTTCACTCGCGCTGCTAGGGCTATTAATTCCACTAGTCGGAATTGGAACACTACCTTCAATTATCGCATTAGTTGTTTATGCTTTACTGCCCATTTTTCAGAACACATATGCAGGTTTAACTGGTATTGATCCATCATTAGAAGAAGCCGCAACTGCATTTGGTATGACACGTGCGCAAAAACTTATTCGATTTGAATTACCCTTAGCTATGCCACTAATTATTTCAGGCATTCGTATTGCGCTTGTTCTAATTATTGGAACCGCAACACTAGCTGCTTTAATTGGTGCTGGCGGGTTAGGAACATTTATTTTGCTGGGAATTGATAGAAATGATATGAGCTTGATTATTATTGGCGCGTTGAGTTCTATTATTCTAGCTATTGTTTTCAGTGTTTTAATCCGGCAATTGCAGAATTTAAAGATAAAAACAATTACCATTATATTAATTACTTTAGGATTCCTATTTGCTGTTGGTGCCACAATCAATACTTTCACACATCAGAAAAAAGAATTAGTCATTGCTGGTAAAATGGGGGCAGAACCTGAAATTCTAATTAATATGTATAAAGATTTAATTCAAGAAGACGACGCCAATATCAAGGTTACTTTAAAACCAAATTTTGGTAAAACGAGTTTTCTATACTCTGCATTAAAATCTAATTCAATCGATATTTACCCAGAATTTTCAGGTACGGTACTTGAAGAGTTAGTAAAATCACCACTCAAAAGTACAAATGAAAATAAAGCCTACCAGCAAGCAAAAACCGAAATTAAAGTTAAATCAGATTTAGATTATTTAAATCCGATGGCTTATCAAAACACCTATGCTGTCGCTGTCACTAAAGACTTTGCAACTAAATACCATCTATCAAAAATTTCTGATTTATCACGAGTATCTTCAAAAATAAAGGCAGGCTTTACGCTTGAGTTTCTAAACCGTGATGATGGTTACAAAGGGTTACAAAGCAAGTATCATTTGTCATTTAACACTAAATCTTTTGAACCAGCACTTCGCTATCAAGCCATTGTGAATGGTAATGTAAATTTAGTTGATGCCTATTCAACTGATAGTCAGCTCGTCAAATATAATTTGGTCACATTAAAAGATGACAAGTCTTTATTCCCACCTTATCAAGGCGCCCCACTTGTTGCAAAGGGCATCTCACAAAAATATCCATCCATCAAAAAAAGTTTAAATAAATTAACCGGAAAAATTTCTGATACAGATATGCAAAAAATGAATTATCTAGTTGATGTTAAAAATGTCCCAGCAAGTACCGTCGCACACGACTACTTAACAAAGCAACATCTTTTAGACTAAATAAAAAGTTTGGAATCTCGCTAACCTCATGCGGACTCCAAACTTTTTTATATTTTATCGTTATTTAACCTACATAACGTTCTAATGCAACCGCAACACCATGATTAACGTTCGATTCTGTTACATAAGTTGCTGCTTCTTTTAATTCAGGAATGGCATTTCCCATCGCAACAGTCGTTCCGGCTACGGCAAACATCGTTAAATCATTATGTTGATCTCCCATTGCCATAACTTCTTCTTCTTTTAATCCCAGTTCTGCAATTAAATCTGTTAATGCATTTCCTTTATTAGCTTTTTTATTCAAAACTTCTAAAAATTCTGGCAAACTACGTACAACATAATAACTATCATCAAATATTTTTTGAATATTAATCATCTGTGCGTCTAAAACTTCAGGTTCATCCACAAACATAATTTTAGAAACGGTTAAGTCCCGTGACATTTCCTCTGGATTTCGTACAAATAATCCTTCATTATTTTCAGCTGCTTGAATAACGGTCACACGACCAACATCTTTATTAGATGTATAAATTCGGCTCTCATCATCTAAAATATTATAATGAACATTTAATTCATAACTTAATTTATCTGCAGCTATATACTCATCAAAGGTTAACGTATGTTGCGCTAGACGTTTTCCACTTACTGTTTCAATAATTGCACCGTTGTAGGTAATGACATATTGGTCATCCCCACTAATCCCTAATTGTTCAAGAAATCCAACCACACCAGCTAAAGGTCGTCCCGTACAAAGGACAACCTTAATTCCCTTTTGTGTCACTTTTTTGACGGCATCAATTGTTTCTTTTGCTAATCTACCCTCTGGATTTAGTAACGTATCATCAATATCTATTGCAACTAGTTTAATTCCCATAGTAATCTCCTCATTTTAAATGATTAAAAAAAGGCAGTCTCAAGAGACTACCTTTTCAATCTTATTTAGGTGCACGTTTAAGGTATGTACCTTCTTGTGTATTAATTTCAAGAACATCATCTGCTGCGATGAAATCAGGAACATTAACAACAAGTCCTGTTTCCATTGTTGCTGGTTTACCTGAACCAGTTGCTGTAGCGCCTTTGATTGAAGGCTGTGTTTCAGTAACACGTAATGTTACAACAGTTGGTAATGTTAAGCCAATAACTTCTGTACCGTAAAATTGGATTTTAACTTCCATATTTTCCAATAAGAATTTTGCTTCATGTTCGATAATTTCTCTTGGAATTTCATATTGTTCATATGTTTCCAAATCCATAAAAATAGCCATTGTATCCTGGTTGTACAAGAATTGAACTGGTTTTGTTTCAATATTAGCTTGTTCAACCTTAACTTCTGGACGCATTGTTGTTTCAACAGTTGATCCAGTACGAACGTCACGTAATTTCATACGCATAACTGTGTTACCTTTACCCGGTTTATGATGACTTGCTTCTAAAACTTTAATTAATTTACCGCCTTGTTCAAAAGTCATTCCGGCTTTTAAGTTAATTGCTTCAATCATAATTTATTATCTCCCTTTTTATAAAACGTTTCTCATTGAGTATACCAAATTGAAAAGGCTTAATCTATAGTGACACTTACAAACATCACTGGATTTTATTAAATAAAAAGTCAAAAATAGCGCATTTTCTTTATTATTAATCGTATATCCAAATTATAAGCTATATTTGTCCAAATACTTCGACAATATCTCTACACATCCTATACTAGCAAGGCTATAATATATATATAATCAAATAGTTAATTTTTTAATTATTTTGAAAGGAAGTCTTATTTTGCTAAAAAACAAATATATTAACTCATCTACTACCTATCAATCGATTATCATCCTTTGTTTCAGCTTGTTCTTTTTAACGTTACCAATTTATACTACACAAGCTGCTACATCATACACGCCTCCTGTAGGTTATCCAATGGGGGCTGCCACGAATGTCACTGGTTTCGCTGGTGGTACAATCACGTTTAATTCTAATGATATTGACTCCCTACAAGGTTAATTTTTTGCCAAAACATTTACTTCCTCAGGTACCGCCGGAGGTTCTTCTATAAAATACTTACAAAATTATGCTCATGATTCAACTGCTAATTTAACTGATGCTGATTATGCAAAGGTTAATCCTACAATGATTTCAGAAAATATTACCGGGGCTGATATGATTCAGTGGTATGGTAATAAAAATAGCTTTGTTTTTTCAAAATCTAATGATAAAGTCAAAGATTTATCATACTATCTACAGAATTCTCCCCCTGATGATGAAATCGCAAAAGCCATTGCTGGTTGGTCCATACCTTCAAGTAATGCCGGTTACGCTGATGCTATCAAGCAATTTAATGCAAAAAAAGATACTATTGATAAACTTTCTGATTTTCCTGTTATGTCAAGCAATGATATTTCATCATTTGCTGATGCTACTCAAAATATTACTGATGTCAGTGATTATTACGCTAGTTTCACTTCAACAAATTTCTCAAACTCTAAAGCAACAGGTTCTACTACTAAATCTAATAATGCTATCAAACGTGTTGATTTAAATACAGATAAATCAATTGATGCTGAAAAATATGCACCTGGTAAAACGGTTATTCAATTAACCGTTGATATGAATACTGCTTCAACAGATCAAGGCGTTGTCTTTGCAGATATTGATGGCTCTATTCCTTCATTTGAAGATGCTATTGGTATCAAAATTAATTTAGTCAATTTTGATATTAACACAATGAAAATGCCATTTTTCATGTTAAATTATAAGCATTTTTCTAATAATGATGCTGGTATCAGTTTTAATTTCAATCAAGGTAGCTGGATGACTTTCAATGCGTATCCACCTAAATCTGACGGATCTTCGATAGATTACAAGTTAGCTGGTAATAGTGATGGAACGCTATTTTCCGGACAAAATAGTAATGGTTCAGATACCACCGCTAAAAATCTTCTATCCGATGAACCCGTTGCAATCGATACAACTGATAAAAACTCTAAAAAAGTGAAATCTGTCTACAATACGTCTTCACATATTAGTAATAATTTTAATACTGAAAATGGTAAGATTTTTGTCGGAAGTTGGAAGAGTCCTTTATATGGTTCAGTATTAGCACCTAGTGCTGATGTCGACGTTGATTCAAGTAGCGATGGTCTCTTATATGGGAGTATTGTTACTGGACAAAATATTATTGGTAATTTAAACGTTCCTAGTGACCTTGCCTATCAAAGTATTTTTGATGCGTCTGATGATTTTGGAGATGACGCTATACAAGAATTTTTAAAAGATCCTGATTCAAGTAACTCATCTCATCCTACTATTAAGTCTATTTCGTTACCGGGTTATACTTCTACAGATACTGGATCTGGTACGACTCATTATATTCCACAAATAGACCCTTACGATTTTCACTATTCATTAAACAATATCACTGATGAATTACCTGAAAATACCGTTCAAACAACTAAAAAATCACTTGATACTACAGTCAATATAGATACGAAATCAACAACCGATAAAACTGAAAAATATTACTTATGGTACAGTTTCAATAATGGTCCTTGGGAAAAATATTCAGAAAATGGAACAACTGAACTTACAAATTCTAAACTAGAAATCACTGCAAAAGATGCGGACGATCTTGCAAAACAATACAGTACGGACCATAGTAAATATAAATATGACGAATCTGCTTATACTGATGGGACTACATATTCTAAATTAATTGATGACAATGAATTGATTGGTTATCATCTTTTCCATAAGAATAGAATTTCATATTTAGTCACATCAACTCACGATTCGGGTACCTATTCCAGTTATAGTAATCACACAATTAATGATATCTTAAGCGGTAAAACGAATGATACAATTTCTGCTGCAAATCTCGCAAAATTAAATCCGGATTACACGCCTATTTCATATAATTTACACGTTGCAGGAGATCTTTTAGTATCCTATCCAAAAGTATTTGATTTTGGTAATTTTACAGCAGGAACTTCTGAAAAAACACCTACAGTAACTGCAACTGGTTTGTTAACTGTCGATAATCCTTTTGGACTTAACTGGAATTTAGTTGTTAGCACAAGTGATAAAGATAATCTAAGTGATCCTTTCTTTATTCCCGATCAACTTGGTTGGTTTGAAAAATTGCAAACGAGTATGCTTGGTAATTCCACAATCACTTATGGGAATGCCTCAGATATTAAAACAATTACATCTAAAGATACTCTTTTAAGTTTAAACTCAACTATTTTTGATTCTGATACAACATCAGTTATTAGTAAAAACTACTATTCTGCACAATTATCATTAAGTCTAAAAACTAAAAAAATTACTCATCCTGGTAAATTTCAAGATAACGCAACTTGGTCATTATCATCACCAAGTATCGTTGTAGATTCATCAAAAGAATAAGAAATCTAATCGACAAAAAGACGCCTAATAAAAATTAGACGTCTTTTTGATTACCATTCATTTTGATTACTTATTTTCTAGTGATTCTTCCTTATCTTTTTTTCTTCTTTTTAAAATAATAAAAAGTAAGAATAAAACTAATAAAATTAATAAAGCAATAATACCAATAATTAACCACAATAACCAAGATATATGAGGCTCTGCTGCCTTATTATCTGATTTAATCTGTTTAATATTGGCTTTAGTAATTGTAAATGAATTCGTTGCTTTCCAAGATTTATTATTTCCGGTAACGGTATAATGGACATCATATTTACCAGCGATTAACTTGGCTTTAGTTAAGTCTAATGCATAGCTAAATTTAGCGTTGGGTGCAAAATCAACGTCCTTAATTGTTTTGTCATATAAAACAGTACTACTACTATCTTCTGTAATAGTTGCTTTAATTGTTGTTGGTCCAATCACAATGGGTACATCATTTTGCATATTTGTTTGTAGTGAAACTTTATTAAATGCGTTCAATACCACTTTAGAATCGCCAATTGTCATTTTGGGATTAGGATTATCGACCGTTTCAGATTCTCTAATGACTGCTTGAACAACGTACGCAAATCGATTAGTAATTGAAATACCTTTTCCTTTATTCTTTTCCTTAATAACTTTTTCTTGTACGTTAAAGCCACCTAAAATAATACCGGAAAATGACGTAGCGGGTGTTTTCACTGTAAACGTAACTGTTGCTGTTTTTTTAGGTCCAACCACAACATCTTGTTTTTTTGAGACAAGTTCTGAAAATTGATACTTAGCAGTCGCTGGCTTTTTTACATTTGTCTTATCATAGACAATTAGTCCATTCGTATTTGTATATGAACTATTAGGGCTCACAACAATCGTTTTAGTATCGTTTTCTAAGTTCTTAATTTTCAATGCCAATGTCTGTGTTGAGTTAGGGTTCATTTTAATATCAAATTGTGCTGCCTCTCGATATTGATTAGCAGGCGTTACTTTGGCTACCGTAAACCCGGCACTATTAGACTTTGCATAGACATTGGTCGATACAGTAATAAGTGTGACTATCGCGATAGCTAAAAAGCTTAAAACTATTTTTCTTAATTTCATTATTTCGATTCTCCTTAAAAAAAAAGACTGCCTTAGGCGGTCTTTTTTCTGTTACGTTTTAATTAGCTTAGTTAAAAGCTGCTGCACTAGCATTTCCTTGAGTTGCAGTCCATGTTAAATCAGCTGAAGTTGTTGCAATTTTAGTATTTTTACCAAGTTTTAATGTTGCACTATTGTCAGCATATGACAATGTTGTAGCACCAGCGCCTGTTGTAGCTGTCGCGACAGGAGCTGCAGCACCAGCTGGTGTTAAAGTAGCAGCAGATGCTGTAGCATCTGAGTCTGTTTTAACTGTAGCAGATGCAAGATCTAATGAGCTAACCTTAACTTCAGCATCAGCCATCACACCTAATTGTGCAGTAACATTCCAACCACTATCTGTACCTACGTAATCGGCTACATCTAAAGCTTGAGAAGCATCTTTTGCGCCAGTTGATGTAATATCTGTACCAGTCGTAACTAATGCTTCATTTAGTTTTGTTGTGAAACTGAACGATGGTGCACCCGTTTGAGTAAAAGTACCTGCTTCAATGTTTAAACTAGCTGTACCTTTACCATCTGTTGAATCCGCTGAAACACTTGAGCCAACAACTGCTGTTGAACCAAGTACTAATGCTGCAATTAAAAATAAATTCTTTTTCATAATATAAATTCCTCCCATTTATTGATTAAGCCAATGCTTGAAAAGGGGACGTTGACCTTTACCTAATAGTACCATATAATTTACATAAGATTCAACTGTAATATTATCAGAAGAAACTCTATGATTAAGTCCATATACGCCAATTAATATAGCGTTTACATGTTATTTACAAGTATTTTTTTAGGTTTAATTTTTTCAAACCATTTACTGAAAGTGTACAATCAATTTTTAAATAGAATGATTCCTACCTACCCCCACTTTATAACCATTAAAGGTAGAGCCTTTAGTCATTAATAACCTTTTTTTAAGTTAACTAGAATTTAAGTGTTACTATCAATTATACTTTAAGTCCGCTTATTAAAAAGATTCGATTATCCTAGTTCAAACAAGCTCAAATGGCGGTACGCTTACTTTTTAAGAAAAGCCAACAACTTCTAATGAAATTGATTTCAGCTCTTCTAATAAGACGATTTTCGATTTACCCTCATCAAGTCTTAGTGATGGTACAACAAGTTCTGTAATTAACAAATCTTATTATTATGCAAAACTAACTTTAGATTTTACAACTTCAATTTTTGATACGACAGGGAAATATAATTACGATTCACTCTGGGCTATTTCACCAACTAAAGATAGCGGTATCGTAAATGAGTCAACTAAATAATTCTAAATAAAAAAGGTTTACTCCGTTAAGTAACTAACTGAGTAAACCTCTTTTTTTGTGTCGAAATTTCTAATTATTTACAGGACATCTTTGATATCTGTATCCCCATCATGCATCGTAATTACTTTTCCGATTGTATTATCATGTGCGATAACTGAAACTAAGACGTCTGCCACGTTTTCAAGTGAGTTAGAGCCCGCTTGACCATCATTTAATGTTACTTTACCAGTACCTGGCTCATCTACTAAGGTGCCTGGCTGAAGAATTGTATATTCTAATTGCGTATTCTTCATTAGCCAATTATCAGCATAAAACTTAGCAGTCATATAATCTCTTAATGATGAAACTTCAATTTTTTCTCTATCCAAAGAGTAAACGGAACTCAACATTACAAAACGCTTAACATGAGCTATTTCAGCTGCTTCCATCGTTTTAACTGCCCCATCTAGATCAATCTTCATTAAGTCTTTGCCGCCAGAACCAGCAACAAATAATATGGCATCAACAGCCTGCATATTCTTGACTAATTTATCTATACCTTCTAACAAATCAACATAGACATAAGTAATATTACCTTTATCTAAATTATCTGTATGTCTTGAACCCGCCAAGACTTGGTAACCTTTATCAGCTAATTTACTTGTTACTTTTTGGCCAATTCGACCATTCGATCCAACAACTAATACTCTTTTTATTTCTGTCATCATTTATACACTCCTTCGTTTTATCCTGACTAAAGTCTACATCTTTCTCGACTAAAATGGTATGACTTACACTCGTAAGTTAACGACAAAAAGACAGTCACTATTTTTACCATGACTGTCTCAGTTGATTACTAATTAATTTAATTTAAATTCTGTAACTGTTTTGTACGTATCGCCTACACGTAAAACAATATCACCAAATTCAGGGAATTGTTCAGATCCAGGTGCTGATTGTGTTTCAAATGTAATTGCTGCATGATTAGCTAATTTTTTACCATGCATAATTGGCGTTACTTCACCAAAGTTAGCCGTGAAGATAACTAAACTTGTTGCATCAGTTGAAACTGAGACAGAAACTTCTTTATCTGGACTAACTAATTTTGCTGATTCTTTACCAACTGCAGGATTATTCAAGAAAAAGGGATGATCGATACCATTAACTTGATTTTTTTGAGCAAAATCACTTGTGAAAACGTCATGTAATGTCTTAGCTTGACGGAAATCGTAAGGCGTTCCATCAACAGACATCTTTTTACCTGTTGGAATTGAATCGGGTTCTAATGGTGCAAACTTATCGCTATCTACTTGTAATAAATTGTCATCTATTGTTTCTGTGACGTCACCCATAACATTAAAGTAAACATGATTTGTTGGATTATATAGTGTATCTTTATCCGTTTTAGCAGTCGTTTCAAGATGCCAAATGTTATCATTATTTAATAGATATTTTACATCAATTGCCATGTTTCCAGGGAAACCATGTTCGCCTTCTGGGCTATCTAAATGAAAAATAACAGCTATTTCATTTTCGTTTTCACTTATTTTATACGTCCACTTTTTAGTATCAAATCCTGGCGTACCACCATGCAATGTATTTGTACCTTCGTTAATTTGCACTTGGTAGCTTTGATCATTAATGTTGAATTTACCATCTTTAATACGTCCAGCAACACGACCAATTGAAGCGCCAATAAAACTATCTTTTTCTAAGTATTCATTTGCTGAATCAAATCCAAGAACAATTTCTCGTTTTCCAGTACTTGTGGGTACCTTGAGGCTAACAATTCTAGCCCCTAAATCTGTGAGTGATAATTCAAACCCATTATCATTTATAATCGTTATTAAATCATAGTCATTTCCAAAATCCTTTGTTTTAACTTGCATATTTATCTCCTCCGCTTACTGTATTTGTCCATTCTTATTAATACTAGTCCATTTTAATTAGATATTCAAGAAAGCGTTTACTTTTTTATTGAATAATTACCTTTATTTTACTGAAAATGACATAACCAACCTTTATTTCTGTTATTTCTCTAAAATGTAACGTCATTATAAGCGAATAACTATAATAAATACAAATGTATAGTTCGTTTTTTGTTATCATGTTTATGGAATATTATGTTTATTTATCATTAAAAGATTAATAGCCGAATTATTAATTGATTTATTTTTTAATTATTAGTATACTTACATTATTAATATAAAAGGAGTTTACAATGACAAAAAAACGCGTTTATCTTGCAGGACCCTTTTTCACTCCAGAACAAAAAGAACGATTAGATTTGGTAGCCGATCTCCTAAGTAAAAATCCAACAATTAACGCAGATGCAATTCATCTTCCAGGAAACGTTCAATATCCAGATGCGGACTTCGGCACATTTGAATGGCAAACAGCTACCTTCCAAAATGATATTCGCCAAATTGATCAAGCAGATATCGTTGTTGCAGTTCTTGATTATCAATTGGAAGAAAACAATGATGAAGCTGACTCAGGTACTGTTTGGGAATGTGGTTATGCTCATGCCAATCGCAAACCTGTTATTTTAGTTCGCCAAAATAAAGGTATTCCCTTAAATCTAATGCTTGCTGGAAGTTATACAGCAATGTTTGATGGTTTAGAAGATATCCAAAATTTAGCAACCTACGATTTTAAGGTTTTACAAAATAAGTATGTTGATTTATCAATTTTTTAATTGATCCAATGTTTCACGTGAAACAAAAATACTCTATGCTATAAATCTTTTAAATCGGATTTAAATACAGTAACAGATATTATTTTTATATTTCTAGTACTGTATTTTTTTCTCTCACAAATTGAAGCACCAAACAGTTAATAATATGAAAGAACTTATTAACTAACGACTTATTATGTTTGCTAGTTCAATAACAAACGTATTTCTTATAAATTAAAAAGTATGACCCAATAGAAATATAATTGGGTCATACTTTAGTATCTTAAATACTATTTAAATGCCTAACATCATTGTTACTATTTAACAATAGTTAACAATGAACCGTTTTCATCAATAAAAATTATCCTCGTGCTAATAATAAGTTAAATAAACCGCCCATTGTTTTATCCGATAATTCGATTTCTTTACCAGCTTCTGTCACTTTAGTAATTTCATAATAATCTTCAAATTCGGGTACTTCTAATTCCATCATCGCAACAAAAGCAGCAGCTGTTTTGTAAGTTGCTTGTAATTCTTCTCCATGAATGTAATTAATAACTAGCATAATTGTATCCCCTTATTGTTTTCTTTAAATAAGTTCCGTTTTTTTTATATCATCAACCGTTTTTGTTCCAGCTAATTGCATATCAATTGTTAATTCCTTAGCTAAATGTTCAAAGACTGATTGAACGCCTTTCGCACCACCCAAATGAAGCCCATAAACCATTGGACGGCCAATGGCAACGACATCCGCCCCACTAGCAAGCGCTTTAAATATATGTGAACCACGACGAACGCCACTATCAAAGACAATTGGCACTCGTTTATTGACCTTCTTAGCAATTAACTCAAGAACATCAAACGATGCAGGTCCGCCATCTAGTTGCCGACCGCCATGATTTGAAACCCAAATACCTTTAGCTCCAGCTTCAATAATAGCATCAACATCCAATGGTGATTGAATACCTTTAACGAAAACGGGTAAGTCAGTATAATCAGAAATACTCTTAATATCTGCTAAACTCAATGTTTGTTTAGCATTAGCATAAATAGCTGCGATTCCTTGTCCTTCACCTTCACCATATTCAGCTAAATTAGCCATTGGTTGAGGGAAGATAAATTTATTAATACTATCAGCTTCACGATTACCACCTAGTGTTGAATCAGCTGTTAATATGATAGCCTTCATCCCCACTTCTTTGGCTTGATCTAATAAAAAATGATTAAATTTATCATCTTTACTCATATACAATTGGAAAAATTGAGGTCCACCAGTTCCTCCATTATATGTTTCTGAAATCGTTTTATTTGAATACGTACTAAGCGACATAATTGAACCAACTGCGGCCATCCCCTTAGCAGTATCAATTTCACCTTGTTCATGGGCTAGCCCCTGTGCCGCAACTGGAGCTGCTATCATTGGCATTTGTAAATCAATACCCATAAATGTTGTTGATAAATCCGGATTTTCGATATTTTGTAAAACTCGAGGTGAAATTTGCTTATGATTAAATGCACTTGTATTTTCGCGTAACGTCCATTCATCCTCAGCTCCACCAGCAATATACCCAAATGCACCCTTTTCCATACGTGCTTCCACTAATTTTTCTAATGATTGAACATTGGTGATTTCAATCGAATGTTCTTCTTGACTTGCTTGATATCCCATAATTGTATCCCCCTATACTATTTATACTTGTAGTGTAGCCCTTAATAATAAATACTGTCATCAATAACACTTACTATATGTCAATAACGGCTATATAATTATTCAATCCATACAACAATGGCTAATCAAAGAATTACTAATTTGATATTAACTATTTTGGTCGAATTAATTTATATTGCTCTCCTAAGTTAGCGTATTCTGGTCCAGCCAGCCTCGCCACTGGATCTAATTTTTTAGCATTAATATACATTTTTTCTTTATCCAAAACATCATCTTCTATGTGAAAACAAACCACTTCAAGAATAAATAAATCCGTAATAATCTTACCATCATCCATAATAGGAACATACTGGTTCAATATAACTTCAAACCTCGCTTTAACACCATCAATCCCTGGCACCAATACCTTATTACTAGGAACCGTTGTTAATTTCAATTCGGAAACTTCACTCTCGTCTAGTCCAAAACTAGCAGCGCTCTGATTAACAAATTCCATTAATTCACGTGTTGGTAATTGGACCACAGCCTGTTTCGAACTAACTAAATTAGCCGCGGTGTGTTTCATTTCACCATTTCTACGTCGATTAATTGATATCGACATTAATGGCAACGTATCCGATACAACACTAAAAAAACTAAACGGAGCTAAATTAATTAGTCCCGTCTCATTTACAGTAGTAACCCATGCTATGGGTCTCGGAATTAATGTACCAGACATTAATTTGTACTGATTTTTAGCCGATAATTCGTTACTATTAAATGAAATCATCTTATATTATTCCTCAATTTTTAATCTATTGGTCTTATCTAACCATTGTTTAGCATTCCGTAATTCTAATTCTGAAATTTGATGTGATTGTTCAGCCTCAAAACTGGTAAATTCAATATTAAATTCTCGACAAAACTTCTTTAGTTCATCAAAATTTGATTTTGAAACAATTGGATCTAAAAATCCATATGAACCCCAAATTTTAATATCACTTAAGTCGACAGTCGCTTTAATATTTTCCGATAACACCATAGGATGTAGTAAAACAGCTGTTTTAAATAGTGCCTGTTCCGTTAATAATGAATGGAAGGCAACGTTAGCCCCATTAGAATAACCTAGGACAATTAATTTTTCTGGATCAAAAGCGTACTTCACAGCTAACTCATTAATTACAGTCATTAACCAATTTGTCTCTACAGATAAACTATTTAAATCGAAATCACCATCCGGTAAATGTGCAAAATAGCGTGTTAAACCATTCTCTATTAACCGTCCACGAATGCCAATTTTAGGACTATCTGGAGCCAAAAAATCTGCAATTGATAGTAAATCTGATTCCGTTCCACCAGTTCCATGCAACATTAAGATTGTCGCATTGCCAACCCTACCAGCTTTATAAGATGTAATTGCTTCTGCCATATCTATAACTTCTTGTCTGAATTGAAATTAACTAAGTGAGCTTCAATATCTGCACGTTGGTCTTCTAAAAATGGTGGTAACTCTAGGTGAATACCAGCTTCTTCATATGTTTCATCTTGCAAGAATCCAGGACCATCCGTTGCAATTTCAAATAATACACCTTCACCAGGACGGAAATACTCTGATTTAAAATAGAATCGGTCAACAAAACCTGAATCACGAATACCAACTCTTTGTATTTGTTCAATCCAATAGTTTAATGACTCTTCATCTTCTGTCCTGAAAGCAATATGATGAACTGTTCCATATGCTTGAATCTCATTCGGTAAATCTTGGTCTTCTTCGATAATAATTTGTGCGCCATGTCCACCATCGTTCAATTCATATAATGTACGTTGATTTTCTGTGGCAATTTTATCAAATCCCAATAATTGTCTTAACACAATATCCATACGTTCTGGATAATCCACTGTAATAATTGTTGTTCCTAACCCATTAATTGCGAACATCTTGGGAACCGGACTATATAATTAAGGTGTCCCAGCTTCCACACCATGATTACGTTCGTCAGAAATTAATTGATATTGCTCATGATCAAAATCATAAAAATTCATTGTTTTACTGCCAAAATTCATTTCAATTTCATCATGTTTAATATCATAATCGTCAAATCGTTCTGCCCAAAAATCTAGGGCATCATCGCTAGGAACTCTAAATCCAATTCTCGAAATACCATTTTTTCCTTTTGTGCCTTGAAATAAACCCGGAAAATCAAAAAAGGTAATATCGGTTCCTGCCGATCCCATATCATCCGTAAAGTATAGATGATAGGTTCTAACATCATCTTGATTTACTGTTTTTTTAATTAAATGTAATCCTAATATTTCTGTCATAAAATGAAACATTTTTGGTGAACTTGAAGTAATAGCTGTAATATGATGTAATCCTAATAATTTAGTGTTCATGATTGATACCCCCAATTTATTTAATAAACTTAAATTATCACACTTACTAAAAGTAAGCAATTTATTTAACCTAATTATTTTATACTTAAGTCTGATAACCTTAATCTATACTTTAGAAGATTCATTTATTAAACAAGTTACAAATTCTTGAATTGGCTTTGGTAGTTCGTTTCTTCCAACAAGGTAGAATTCACGCTGATACTGTTTTGATAGTACTTTGACTGGTATCTCTGGGTAATCAGTCAGTGCAGTCTGTGAAACAATTGATTGCCCTATACCTTGTCTGAGCAATTGAATAATTAATGAATTACTTTTAATCGTC
This sequence comes from Dellaglioa sp. CoH-57-MRSF-17, assembly GCF_056782015.1. Next base: position 26,182 of record NZ_JBXAXY010000001.1, read on the forward strand.
ATGAAGTGCTCTAACGTTAAATTATTTGCTTTTAAGTAGTTAATTGAATAATGATAAACACCTGATCCATGTTCTCTAAGTAACCACGGCTCATCCTCATTACCAGCCCAAACTAATTGATCAGTCGTCAACGAGTAACGTTTAATATTCTTCTCAGTCAACGGTTTTTCAATAAATCCAAAATCTAACTTATGTTGCTTTAATTGTTCCATAATTTGTGATGAATTAAGAACGCTAACTTCTAATTCTAATCGTTTTAGAGATTCCTTATTTTTGCGTAACAGGTCAGGTAGTAAGTATGCTGCAGTGGTGTGTGAGGCAGCTATTTTACAGGCAATTTTCTGATCAGTTTTTTGATGTTTTAAGGCAAATAAATCTTGCTGCCATAAATCTAGTAATTGCTGTGTTTGCTGGTAAAGTAGCGTTCCACTCTCGGTAGGTACAATTTGTTGTCGGCCATTTCTTTCAAATAACATAACACCTAATGTTTCTTCCAATTGCTTAATTTGAACTGAAATCGTTGGTTGTGATAAAAATAGTAGTTGCGCACTAGTAGTAAAGTTCCTTGTTTCATAAACTGATTTAAAAATTTCTAAATTTTTAAAAATATTAACCACTTCCATTCGTTTTATTAATAGTACTTATTATAAAGATTTATTTTATTAATTAAAAGAAATCAGCTATAGTTAAAGTATTGTTTAGAGAGGATGATCATATTGAAAAAAATAACTAACTTACTACCAGGATTTATCGTTGCCTTACTAATTGGGCTTGCCAGCTATTTTATTGCTAAACTTTGGTTGCCCATGTTAGGTGGTGCAACTATTGCTTTATTCATTGGAATCATTTTAGGTAATACTGTTCTACATCAACCCACACTAACGGCCGGAACTAAATTTTCTGAGAAACGTTTATTAGAATACTCAGTTCTTTTGTTAGGTGCGACTATCACATTTCAAAGTATTAAAGAAATTGGTTTAAATGGCTTACTTTTTACTTTTCTTCAAATGAGTATCACAATTATTTTTGCAATTTGGCTAGGTAAAAAATTAGCCTTTGGTGAAGGTACTTACTTATTAATGGCCGGTGGAAATGCTGTCTGTGGTTCATCAGCCATTGGTGCAATTGCCCCAGTTATTGATGCTGATAATGAAGAAACTGGAATTTCAATTACGTTAGTTAATCTAATGGGAACCATTTTAATGTTAACATTACCTATTATTGGAACCCTCCTCTGGGGTGGTAACAATGTTTTCAGAGGTGTCTTAATTGGTGGAACTGTGCAATCTGTTGGGCAAGTAGTTGCAAGTGCAACTATGCTAAATCAGGATGTCATCGTAACTGCTACATTGTTCAAAATATTAAGAATTATTTGTTTAGTATTTGTTATTACTATTTTTAGCTATTTACACAGCAAGAATCAACCTACCCAAAAAGCGTCACAAGTAACAACAAAAAAATCAACTTTAGTTCCTTGGTATGTTATTGGATTTTTAACACTTTGTGTCCTTAATAGTTTACATTTTTTACCTTCACGAATTGGTGAAACTGCACATTTTCTAAGTACATGGTGTGAAATAATCGCCTTAGCTGCTATTGGCCTTCGGTTAAATTTAAAATCACTATTTAGTCAAGGCAAGCGTTTATTACTTTATGCTGGTGGTATTATGCTTGTTCAAGTAGTATTAGCAATCGGTTTAATTACAATTTTATTTTAAAAAAATAATCATATGACCTGGCCATAATATGCCAAAGTCATATGATCATTTTTTTATTCAGATTATAATTTAAAGATGCGTTCTTGCCGGTCAAAACTCTGATCAGCAAACCAACCTTCCAACAATGTTAATTGCTGCCGTTCAAAAATGATTTCCTTATTTTTAGCCAAGCACTTAATCACATGTCCGGCTGTTTCACGAGTAGTCCCGCTAACTAACGCTAGCTCTTTAATCGTGACACGATAAGGAATAACGACATGCTTTTCTGTGAAATCAGCACCTAATTGTTCTGCTAAAATATTGATAGCTTGTACAATTCGATCATGAGCACTAGACGTTACCATTCTTTGCACTTGATTCTCTGTAGCGCTTAGAATTGTTGACATCTCCCTTATTGATCGAGTAGCCATCAGAATATTTTGCTTCAATATCCGTTCAACTAAGGCCATTGGGAAATAGACGATTTGTATATCCGTCATGGCTCTCGCTAAATAAGGGTAATTTTTATCACTTAGTAAGCCTCGATACGGAAATCCTAAGTCATTTTTGATATATGAATAAAATCCAAAGTCGCCATCAATATCAAATCGTTCAACCCGTATTACGCCTTCTATTAAAAAATAAAAACGTGTACGTTGATCATTTTCGTCAAAAAGAACCTGACCTTTTTGGAACGATTTGATACTCATGTTGTTCATTAGTAAATTGGCTTCTTCATCAGTAAGTGCTTCAAAATCTGATAATTTTCTTAAATACTGCATATATTGGGGTACTGCTTTAATTTTTTGCATTGTTTGATCCCCTCCACTAATTACTAACTCCCTAAACTCTCTCCTTTATCATTTTAACATGGATATTCCTTGGCCACAATTTACCTTACAACTTTGTTAGCTAGTTCAGCTTAACTATCGCTTTTTATTAACCTTTTACGATAACTGTCCCAGCATCATTATCTAATAATTGACTGATGTTTTCTAAAGATGTCACAATTGCGCGACCCTTTTTACTTGCTTCAACGAATTCAATCGCAGCTTCAATCTTAGGTAACATACTACCTTTAGCGAATTGATCTTCTTTGATATATTCTTTTAATTCAGAAACAGTTACCTGTTCTAATTTTTCTTGATTAGGTTTATTGAAGTTAACATAAACATTATCAACACTCGTCAAAATAATAAGTAAATCAGCATCTACCAATTCAGCTAATTTTTCTGAAGCGAAATCTTTATCAATAACAGCTTCTACGCCATGTAATTTACCGTTTTCTTCAACAACAGGAACACCACCGCCACCAACAGAAATTGAAATAACACCATTTTCTGTTAATTGATCGATTGTTTTGTATTCTTTAATCCCAGTTGGACGTGGTGAAGGAACAACACGACGCCATCCACGACCAGCATCTTCAACAAATGTCATCTCTTCATGTGCAGCCATTTCTGCTTTAGCAGCTGTTTCTGAATAGAATGGACCAACTGGTTTAGTTGGGTTACTAAATGCAGCATCATTTTGATCAACGATAACTTGTGTCACAATAGTTGCAACTTCTTTATTGATTCCTTTTTCAACCAATGCATTATCCAATGCATTTTGCATCCAATAACCAATACTTCCTTGTGTCATTGCAACACAAGTATCTAATGGTAAGGCTGGGTTCTTTTCAGAAACTGCAGCTGCTTGTTGAAGTAATAAGTTCCCAACTTGTGGACCATTACCATGAGAGATAATTAATTTATCCCCTTTTTCAACAAATTTAACAAGATATTCAGCTGTTTCTCGCAATGCTTTTTGTTGTGCCTCAGCACTAGCATCCTTTGATAAAATAGCATTTCCACCTAAAGCAATAACAATTTTTCTTGACATATTAATCGACTCCTCATTTTTTTATTTATTAAACAACCATTTTTCCTGAAGCAATTAACCAAATACCAATGCAAGCACCAATAATTATAACCAGGGTTATACCTATTTCGCCTTTTGATAAGAATTTTTCACCTTGTGCTACTCTTGCTTTCCCATAGAAGTAAATCCCTGGAATGTAAGCGATTAAACAGAGTAATAAATAACTGATACCGGCCATAATAATCCCGGCAACTTGGAATAATAGCGCAATTAAACCATATACTAATTGTGCTTTATTGCCTTTTTCATCAATATGTTGAATTGAGTATTTAACTTGATACATCGCAACTAAGATATAACAAACAATAATTGAAGCTGTACATAGTGAATAAGCAAAATTATAAGCCTTATCTGTGAATAAAAGCGTGAAAAGGAATAATTGTACTAATCCGCCTGTTACGATTAAAGCAAAAGTTGGTGCTTTTTTATCATTAACTTTACCAAAGTAACCGGGTAATAATTTACTTTTGGCCATTAATAACATTGTTTCTGCTGGAAGCATTGTCCATGATAACCATGCACCCAAAATTGAAACAATTAAGCCAATACCGATAACGTAACCACCAACTGGTCCAACCATTTCAACAGCAATATATAACATTGCTGGTTGATGAATTGAAGCTAATTGTGCTTGTGTCAAAATACCGTATGGTAACATTGAAGCTAAAACGTAAACGACTAATAAACTAATTAAGCCAATGATTGTAGCCTTACCTGCATCAGATTTCTTTTCTGCACGAGAAGACAACATTGATGCCCCTTCGATACCTACAAAGACCCACATCATAACCATCATACATTTTTTAATTTGTGAAGCGACATCGCCAACAACGAAGTTATGACTCATTGTGCCCCAGAAGTTAGCTGTAAAAATATCGATCTTGAATAAGAATATAGCAACAACAATAAATACAAAAATTGGAATTAATTTGCAGACCGTAACAATCGCATTGATTGCTGCTGCACCTTCAATACCGCGATTAACAAAGTATGTTAATCCCCAGCAAAGGATACTTGCAATTAAAATTGAAGGTAGATTTTGTCCTGATTTAAAGATAGGGAAAAAGTAACCAACCGCACTCATCAAGATTGTAGCGAATGCAACGTTTCCTAACCAAGCAGATAACCAGTAACCCCAACCACTGATGAATCCAGCGAATGGTCCAAATCCTTTTTCTGCATAAGTAAAAATACCTTCTAAATCTGGTTCTTTATTTAATAAGTTATTCAATGAAAGAGATAACATCAAAATACCAATTCCGACAATTACCCAACCAATTAGAGCAGGACCGGGTGAAGATGCATTGGCTAAATCAGAGGTTAGTCCGAAGACCCCACCACCAATAGAAGAACTAATAACTAACGCGACTAGCGCCATTAAACTAATTTTTTTAACTGTATGTTTTTCGTCCATAATTTAACTGCCTACTTTCTTTATTAAAAATAAAAAGGGACCTAATCTAAAGTCTTGCTCCAGATTAGTCCCCCTAATGACAGCCTATTTTTTTGCAGAGACACTTCCCTGTTAAGTTACTTTCACCGTTAAAAACAAACTATCATAATGTTATTAAACGCGTGGAATGAATAAGTTTCCTGCAGTTGCAGCCATAATTGCTTTGATTGAATGCATTCTGTTTTCTGCTTCTTCAAATTGACGCGCATATTTACTACGGAATGCTTCGTCAGTAATTTCCATTTCTTTAACACCATATTTTTCGAACATTTCTTTACCATATTCAGTTTCAATGCCATGGAATGCTGGTAAACAATGCATGATGATCATATTTTCATTACCAGTCTTTTTAACCATGTCCATGTTTAATTGGTATGGTTTCAATGTGTTAATACGTTCTTCGAATTTATCTTCTTCACCCATTGATACCCAAACATCTGTGTAAAGAATATCTGAACCTTTAACCCCTTTATCAACGTCTGAAGTAATCATGTTCTTGCTTCCTGATTTTTTAGCAAATTCAGCAGCAAATTTTTGAACTTCTTCAGTTGGTTGTAATGAGTCAGGTGCAACGATATGAATATTTACACCTAACATTGATCCAGTTACCAAAAGGCTGTTAGCCATATTGTTACGGCCATCCCCAACGTATGTTAATGTGATGCCTTTTAATTTGCCAAAGTTTTCTTTAACAGTCATAAAATCAGCAATCATTTGTGTTGGATGCCATTCATCAGTTAAACCATTCCATACAGGAACGCCTGAGAATTTAGCTAATCCTTCAACAACATCTTGGCTGAATCCACGGAATTCAATACCGTCGAACATACTACCTAATACTTTAGCTGTATCTTCAACTGATTCTTTTTTACCTAATTGAATATCATTTTTTCCAAGAAATTCAGGATGAGCACCTAAATCAACTGATGCTGTTGTGAAAGCAGCACGTGTTCTTGTTGAATTTTTTTCAAAAAGTAAGGCAATATTCTTACCTTGAAGATATTTATGAGGGATTCCACGTTTTTTCAAATCTTTTAAATGAATTGAGAAATCGATTAAATATTCTAATTCTTCTGGAGTAAAATCTTTTTCTGCTAAAAGACTGCGACCTTGAAAGACTGTGTTTGACATATTAATTTCCACCTTTTTTAAATTTTATTTTTTTAAGTCTTCACGAACGATAGGCATACTCATACAACGTGGACCACCACGACCTCGTGATAATTCGGCTGAAATAACTTCAATAACTTTAATTCCATAACTTCTTAGGACTTCATTTGAAACGTAGTTACGATTATAAGTTACAACTGTATTAGGAGCGATTGCCAATGTATTTGAACCATCATTCCATTGTTCACGAGGTGCAACTACTGCATCGCCGTTACCAACTGGAATTAAGATAAGTTCTGGTACTTTTAAGACTTCACGTAAGACATTTTGTAAGTCTGTACGATGTGAAATGTTAATGTGGTTATCTTTACCTGGTTCTAAGATAAATGTATCAACGTTTCCGCCATTATCTTGGATTCCTGGATGAATTGTAAATTTATCGTAATCAATCATTGTGAACACTGTATCCAAATGCATCATTGCACGGTTATTAGGGATTTTAATTGCTAGAATCTTATCAAAGCCACTGTGTTTTGCAAATAATACTTGTGCTAATTCTTCGATTGAACGAGCTGAAGTACGTTGCGAAATACCAATTGCAAGAACGTGGTCGTTTAAAATTAATTCGTCTCCACCTTCCATACGGTCGAGATGGTTACGACTACGCCATACGTTTACGCCTTTATTAGCAAAACGTGGATGGTATTCCATAATGTATTCCATAAATAATGATTCGCGACGACGTGCAGCGAATGTCATACGGTTAATTGTTAAACCATCACCCATTGATGCTGCTGGGTCACGTGTAAAGTAAAGGTTAGGCATTGGATCCATAAAGAATGGATAGTCTTCAGAAGAACTTAAATCAACTAAAGCATTTGACTTGTAATCGATTTCATTTGTTCTAACGCCAGCCATAATTTTATCAACCATATCTTGTGTTTCCATTGAAAGTAAATATTCTTTCAATGCAGCATGGAGTGTGCTAGAAACTAAACCTGATTCATCTAACATTTTTTCCAAGAATTCTTCTTTTACATTTCCTGCATCTAAAGCTTCTGCAGCCAATGTTTCAAGATAAATTGTTTCAACGCCATTGTCTTGCAATGTTTTTGCGAAAAAATCATGTTCTCTTTGAATTTCAGGTAAGTATGGAATATCGTCAAATAAAAGACGACCCATGATATCTGGTGTTAAGTTTTCAACTTCTTTACCGGGTCTCTTTAACAAAACTGTTTTAAGAGTTCCGATTTCTGATGTTACGTGTACTGGACTTGTCATAATGATTACCTCCCATATATTTATTACATGCATAGCATAACAGGAATAATTAGCCTATATTAGTAAACGCTTACACCTATAATGTGAACTATTTCTCATTATGAGGATTCTTACGGTTCAATATCGTATATTACATTTATAAAACGCTTCCACTACCGTGTTTTTAAAATTATTAAATGAGAAACATTAAAAGTACATTATTTTTATGATAATTCTTACTTTAATAAATTAAGACTTGTAATACTAAGAGTGCACCACCAAATAATAGAACAAAGACAACGACGGGCCAAACGAATTTTACCCAGTGCGAATATCTGATATTTAACATTTGAAGTGTTGCCATAACTAACCCTGTTGGTGCTAAGAAAAGCATTGCATACTGTCCAAATTGATAAGCAGAAACGACAATAAATCTTGGAATATCTGCAGAATCAGCTAATGGCGCAAATATTGGCATTGCTAAAACGGCTAATCCGGATGAAGAAGGTACGATAAATCCAAGGAAGAAGAAAATAACCATCATGATAATTATGAAAATTGGTCCACTTACGCCAACAACTAAAGATGACGCATATTGAAGAATGGTATCTGAAATCAATCCTTGATTTAACACGATATTTATCCCTCTGGCAAGTCCAATAATAAATGACACCCCAACTAAACTAGATGCACCACTGACAAAAGCATCAATGACACCCTTTTCACCTAGACCATCTCGACCTGTACCTGTTAAGAACATAATGGCGATAGCAAATACCAAGAATGAAGATGCCATCGTTGGGAACCACCAACCTTTTGCCATAACGCCCCAAACCATGATTGGGAATGTCACAACAAATAATAATAGAATAATTTTCTTACGAATAGTGAAAACTGATTTATTACCACCTTCACCTGAAGATACTGACCATAATCGATTAAAGTCTTTACTATCTTCATAAGTAATTGAAGCTGTTGGATCATCCTTAACCTTTTTACTATAACGTCCTAAATAAATAATTAAGAAAATAGACCCGACAATCAAACCAACAATCCGCCAAATCATACCTTGCGTAAAATCAATTCCGGCTGCATTTGACGCAATAACAACTGAGAACGGATTAATCGTAGAGAATGTGGTCCCAATAGAACTGGATAAGAAAATTGCCCCCACGCAGACTATCGAATCATAGCCCATCGCGATAAATACTGGTACCAATATTGGATAGAAGGCCACTGCCTCTTCTTCAATCCCGCAAAGAGTTCCGCCTAAAACCATTAAAATTGAAACAAAGAAAATTGATAAAAATTCATGACCTTTGGTTTTCTTAGTTAGCGCAATTAAACCTGATTCAAACGCGCCGCTGACTTTAACAACACCAATTAAACCACCCAGGACTAAAATAAAGACCATAATATCTACGGCTTCAATTGTCCCGTTAACCATACTATTTGTGATATCAGCTGGTCCTGCCGGATTTTGCTTCAATCGCTGATATGTATTAGGTATTGATACTGCTGCCGTAATACCACCTGATGTAAATTGTTTAATATCAATTTTGACATGAAGTTTATCCAATTGATTTTGTGTCGCAGGAACTTTTTTTACATTCCCATGCGCATCGGTAATTTTTAATTCCGTACTTGCCTGATCATAAGATAATTTAGAGTAAGAGCCCGCTGGAATAATCCATGTTGCCATAACTGCAACAATCGTTAATATAAATAAAATAACAAAAGCGCCGGGCATTTTTAACTTAAATTTCTTTTTAGGTACCTTTTCCATTGTTGTCGTTGAATCCATTATAATTTCCTCCTTTAATTGTTTTATACCAAATAGATAGCGGCGTTATCCTTTTACTGTATTTTTATCATGACACCCTCCTCTGCCGGTCGTTTCGCTTGGAGTATATCAACAGTCTACAGTTTCTGGTGTGAAATCGGTTACATTAAAAGTGTGAACCAGCTCACACTTTTTGATTTATCATCTAATTTTACTTTCCACAAAAAGAGAGATAAAAAGTAACTTGTAAATCTACTTTTTATCTCTCTTTGATGCACTAAACTTATTCATGTAATGCTTGTGACAAGCGTTTTAATCCTTCTACTAAAACGGATTCTTTAGCACAGTAACCTAATCTTGCATGTCCTGGCACACCAAATCGGCTTCCAGGTACTAATAAAACCCCATAATCTTTTAATAATTTTTGACAAAATTGTTCATCATCTTCAATTGTTTCAAATTTTATAAATGAAGTCGAGACAGATTTTGGCACTACTAAGCTAACTGCTGGCTCATTTTCCACCCAATCACTTAAAATTTTTAAATTTCGTTTCACAATTTGTCGATTTCTATCCAATACTAATTCTTTATTTTTTAAAATATGAACAGCCATTTGGTCATTAAATACACCTGCACAAATCATCGTATAATCACGGTATTTTCTAAAAATATCTGTAACAGCTGGACTAGCAACCGTCCAACCGATTCTAATACCGGGAGTTGAATAGGTTTTTGATAAACTATTCGTCGCAATACCTTTGTCATATAAATCAACAATTGAACTTACGTCCGTTGTATCATCTAAAGGTAAATAGACCTCATCAACTAATACATATGCGCCGACTTCTTTTGCAATTTTAACGATTTCAGTCATTAGTTTAGTTTCAATTACTGTTCCCGTTGGGTTATTCGCATTATTTAAACAAATCATTTTAGTATCTGGTCGAATAATTGCTCGTAATTCATCCAAATCAGGCATCCATTGATTTTTTTCAGAAATATTCCAAAAATCGACTTCAGCTCCTAATGATTTAGGAATATCATAGAGTTGCTGATAACTAGGATACATAGAAATCACATGATCACCAGGTTCAATCAACGCGTATAGTGCCAGTTGATTTGCTCCTGTTGCACCATTAGTTTGTAAAACTTGTTCCGGCGAAACCGCTTTATAAAGTTTGCTAACCTCTGCTTTAAAAGCTGGGGACCCCTCAATCCAACCATAATTCATCTTTTGTGCATCTAAATCACGATAAAAATCCTGACCATTTTCTTGACCAATATTTAATAATTCGTTCATTGTCATCGATGAAACCGTTCTTTGTGCAATATCATACGTAGCTTTAGATTCATAGACATTTAACCACTCTTCAACGCCAAATCCTGCAATTTCCATAAGTTATCATTCTCCAATCTATATTATTTGTCTTAACGTCCTAAATAATAACAGAAATTAAAAATTAAGCCAGTGTCTGTTTAAATATATTAAAATGACAAATCTGAACTTTTAATTTTATAACATAAAAAATCTGTTGCCAGTAATAGGTTTTCCTATCATCAACAACAGATATTACAGTTTTTAATAAATTATCTAATCTACTAAGGTAAATCCAAATGTGCTACCCAGCGCTTGGATTTTTTTTAACATTAACTTAGGGATACTAGGATCACTCATCGATAACGTTAATTGCCATTTTTCTTGATTTAGCAAATTAGGATTTGCAACTAATGCTGACCCAACAGCAACTAAATCTAATCCCGATTTTAATGCTGTCGTTGCTCTATCAAAAGTATTTAATGAGCCGGCTGCCACGATTGGTACCCGTTGATTAACTAGTTGAGAAACTCTTTGAATATAGGGTTCACCACCCTTTGGACCATCAGTTAACGCATCACCCAACGAAAGGTGCAAATAACTCACCTGTTTAGCAACTAAATTCGTTATCAAAGCTTCTGTATCTTCTAATTTAAGACCATCTGTTTCACGTTCTTCAAGTGTAATTCGGTAACCGATAATAAATTCTTTAGTCGTATTTTCATCAGCCACTCGTTGAACTTCATCAACTACTGCCATAGCAAATCGTAATCTATTTTCTAATGATCCGCCCCACTGATCAGTCCGATGATTATAGTGTGGTGAAAGAAAATTTTGAATTAGAAATCCATGGGCACCGTGAATTTCAATACCATCAAAACCTGCTTGAATTGCACGTTTAGTTGCTGTTCCGAAAGCCTTTATAACTTGTATTAGCTCTTCTTCTGCCAATTCTCGAGGTGTCTGTGCTGGAGCAAATGGTGTTTTTGGTGCTGGTACTGGACTCGCACTAACAACGTCATGATTTGTAATTAATTCTGGTAATGCCTTATTTCCAGCATGATTTAATTGTAAGATGGCCTTTGCCCCACCGGCCTTAATAGCTGTGGCTAACTTCGTCAAACCTGGTATAAATCGATCTTCATAAACACCAATTTCATGATCAAATCCAACACCATTTTCTTGTACATGGCTCGAACCTGTGATAACCATTCCGACCTGTTTTGCACGTTGTTCGTAATAACTAATTTCTGCTTCAGAAACTGTTTGATCATCGTTACTTGCCCATGTTGTCATAGGTGCCATCACAAGTTTATTTTGTAGGGTTATTTGTTCATTTAAATTGAATTTTTTTCGTAAGTTAATTTGCTTAATCATTATAAAATGTTCCTCCTATATCTAATATAGGTTTATAATAAACCTTCAAGTCGACTTGAAGGCAAGCTTTTTATTTATCGGTCATTTTTAACATCTGTTTTACATGATTTTCGTACGTTTCAATTTTATTATCTAAAAAATTATAAGTATCTTGCATCGCCGCGATTTGTTCACCTAATAATCGTTGCTGTTTAATCAAAATCTGTTTACGTTGCTCTTCAGTGGCCTCACCTTGTTGCGTTAGGTCAGCATATTCTTTTAAAATGTTGATTGAAATCCCCGTTTGACGCATATGTTTTGCAAAATTAACCCATTCTAAATCGATTTCATCATAGTCCCGATACCCGCTTGTATTCCGTGATACAGTGGGAATAAGTCCTACTTCCTCATAATATCGTAACGTCGCAGTCGGTAAATCAAACTTCTCACTTACTTTTTTAATATTCAAAATCAAACACTCCTATTCTCATCTTTTTTAATCTCATTAGACAATTAAGATAAAGGATCAGATTAAATTTTATAATGTTTCACATGAAACATTTACATCATTTTTTCAGCTAAGCAGTTACATTCAACCATTTCTGGTGCATTTTTACTTTTTTCATCAATCACACTTTGTAGTTTCACAATATCTGATTGGCTTAACTCAACTTCACTTAATAAATCGGCAATTGTTGAGCCAATTTTCATTTGGCACATATGTTCAAATAATAACTGACTAACATGATCCATCGTCGTTTGTTCTTCTATTAGGGGTTTGTATATGAATGCTCGGCCCTCTTTATCAGCAGATAATGCACCCTTTTTTACTAATCGACCCAATAATGTTTTTATTGTTGGCATTTGCCAATTCTTTTTTTCTTTTAAATTCTTAAATATTTCATTACTAGTACTCTGACCTAATGTCCAGATAACACGCATAACTTCCCACTCAGCGTCGCTAATTTCAATTATTTTTTTATTATTCATTAGTATTGCCCTTCTTTCATTGGTCTTATGATTACAATTGTAAACTAATGTATTTAACCCGTCAATAAGCTATCTTTCAAATTAGTATAATCGGTTAAATACTCATTATTAACTAATACTATCTCATTTTTTAATATTGATTAAACTCATTTGTTTTTGCATATTATTCGTTTCCTTTTTTTAACTTAGCTTTTAAACAAAACAATTGATATACTAGTGTTTATGACTTTAGACTAATTATTTAAGGGGATTTTTTATGACTACTTTTTTTAATCGCTACAAAACATCTTTATTATTACTCTCGGGTCTAATCATAGGTGGGATTGTCGGCTTAATCTTTAAAGAACAAGCTGCTGTCCTTAAACCTTTAGGAGATCTTTTTCTAAATCTAATGTACATGATTTTAGTTCCACTTGTTTTTTTCAGTATTTCATCTGCCATCGCAGAAATGTCTGAAATGAAACGACTTGGTAAAATCATGATTACAACATTAATTGTCTTCCTAACAACGGCTTTCATTGCTGGTGTTATTGGGTATATCGGTGTTCGTCTCTTTAACCCTATTCACGGCGTCAACGTTGATACGATTAAAGGTTTGATGGGTACTGTTAAAGATACATCAACAAAATCATCTGGTTTAGAAACATTAGTTAATACATTCACCGTTAATGACTTTTATCATTTATTATCAAAAGATAATATGTTACAACTAATTATCTTTTCGATTTTAATGGGTACAGCTGCTTCAGCAACCGGTAAAGAATCTAGTGTATTTACAAAATTTTTATCAGCTGGAAACGTAGTAGTTATGCGGATGGTTAAATATGTGATGATCTACGCGCCAATTGGTTTAGGTTGTTTCTTTGCCAATATTATCGGTAATTTAGGACCTCAGATTGCTGCCGGATATTTGCGCAGTTTCATTCTTTACTTAGGTATTACAGCTTTCTACTTCTTTGTGATGATGAGTTTCTATGCATTTATCGCAGGTGGCAAAGCCGGTTTTATGATTTTTTGGAAAAATGTCTCAGCTCCTGCTGTTACAGCAATTGCAACAAGTTCTTCAGCTGCATGTATCCCTGTTAACCTAGAGTATTCTAAAAAAATGGGCGTGAGCGAAGATATCGCAAATACGATCATCCCATTAGGTGCAAATACGCACAAGGATGGCTCTGTTATTGGTGGCATCTTAAAAACAACATTTTTATTTGCCGTTTTTGGTAAAGATATCACGAGTTTAAATAATATGATTATGATTATCTGTGTTTCATTCTTGGTTGGTGTCGTGATGGGCGCTATTCCAGGTGGTGGTATGGTTGCCGAAACCTTAATTTGTTCAATCTTCGGTTTCCCAATGGCTGCTCTTCCATTAATTCTAATTATTACAACCATCATTGATATTCCCGCAACTTTATTAAATTCAACAGGAAATACTGCTACTGCAATGCTTGTTACGCGTTTCGTTGAAGGTAAAAATTGGTTAAAAGATTTTATGGCACAATAATAATAACAATCCCCCTATATTAGATACTGAAATATCAGTCTAGTATAGGGGTTTTTTGTAATTAAAAACTGCCCTTTCCAAAATTGGACGGACAGTTTACTATTAATCATCTTCTCTACTTAATTGGTCTCTACCATACTTTATATTTTTTCTTCGCGTATTTTGTGAATCCTCAAATGCTTGACGATATTGACGAAACCATCTAAGTATCGTTCCTTCACTAACGTCGAGTGCCTCTTCAGCATCCTCTGTAAAATTCTCCCACGCATCAGGATCTTGTTGTTTTATTTCTTTTCTAAGTGTCGTAATAATTGGTTTTAATTTTTCTCTATCTTCAGGTGTCATCTCTAAGAATGCCTCAGTACCTTTAGGTTCCATTTGACTAATATTAGTAAATTCACTGTTATCTGCACTATTAGTAATAAATGAACGAATTGGTATGATAATAAAAAAGACTAACGTTATTTTAGGGAAAAACCAGCCTATAAGAATTAAAGCTAATATTAATAATCCGGTTTCTGTGTTATGTCTGCCATAAATGGTTACATATACTTTTTTCATATCAGATTTTTCTGTATATTTTTGATGAATAATTTCTTTTACAATTTCCCTGAATAGATAAATAATTAACAAATATAAAACACCATACATTGTAACCGTTTCTCTGACAGTATCACTTGTCATTAGTCGTGTGAAGGTTGGCATTAACGATAAAAGCATCATTAAGATTAAATCCATCACAATTATTTTATTTGGTACTTCATTTACTTCCGAAAATGCGACCGCATGTTGATACCAGATATTAGCAACAAAACAGAAACTAACAATAAAGATTCCAATGGCTTGAAACAAACCAACAAAGTTAATCTCCCCATTTTTTATCTCAATTGGCATCTCTAATACCATAATGGTTATAATAATGGCTATAATCGCATCACTTAACGTATCCAACCGCTCTTTAATTTTCATATGTACCTCCTTTAAAATACTGCTATATTTAACCTATTTTTTTCTTTTTTTTAGTCGTTCTTCTCGTAAGGCTAATAATTTTGCAGTCGTTGATAAGGACATCGATATTAAAATAAAAAATAAACTAGTTTTGATAACTACTGTTGGTAATGCCCCTCCAACTGATTTAATAACAAGCGTTGATATTGTTAAAAAAACTGTGAAAAAATTTAAAATAAGTAAACTAATATCATATTTTCCCTTAATTTTTAATAAAATATGAGAAAAATAGAAAAAAGCAATACTAATTATCATAAATAAACTATAAATTATAAAAAAGATAATAATAAATACGACTGGTTCTGCTTTTGCAATCTCCATAAAGGAACGATCCGTTGCTATTTCTGACACTGATAAAACTTGTGAAAATAAAAAATAGGTAGCAATCACAAAAATAGCATACGTAATAATCTTTTTAACATTTTTCATCATTTTAGCATCTTTCATTATTCACCATTCCTCTAATCCAAGATTTATAATTATTCTTATATTATATTATTTATGGCTAACAGATCATCAATTTCGTAGGTCGCTTTTATTGATGTCTTATTTTTAATGTTTTTCGGATTGTACCAGACAGTATCAACGTGAACATTGTTCCCACCTTGAATATCTGATGTTAAAGAATCACCAATAATAAGTGCCTTATCGGGATTAAATCCAGCAATATGGTCAAAAGCATAGTTAAAAAAGCCAACCGTTGGTTTTTGATAACCCGTCATTTCCGAAACAAATATTTGCGGAAAGTACTTATCTAACTTTGATTCTGCTAATCGTTTATACTGCATGTTTGCAACGCCATTGGTAATAATCGACAATTGATAGTTAGCTGTATCTATTGATGCCAATAATTCATCTGCGCCCATCATTTTTTCATGTCCGGCAGACAGATTATCTTGATACTGTTTAGCCAACTCTTTACCATCAACTACTCTATTAAACTGTTTTTTGAAAAATATCGCAAACCGATTTTCTAATAATTGATCCCGCTTTAAATTACCACGCTCATATTGGCGCCATAACTGCTGATTAAATTTCAAATAATTTTGTTTTATTTTATCATCTAATGTTATTTTTTGCGTTAAAAAAAGCTTTTCTAGTGCAGCTTTTTCAGTTAACCCAAAATCAAGTAACGTATCATCAATATCAAATAGTAAAAATTCGTAATTTTTCAATTCAATTCTCAACTTTCATTCATGTAATTTAGTTACTGGACATTATCATTTTAACATAAGATTTAAAGTAACAAAAAAGCTTTGAATAAGGAATTATATCCCTATCCAAAGCTTCTTATTTTTATAATTTAAATTTTAGTACCAACCGTTTGATAACCAGAATGATTTTGCAGCACTCCATGAACCATAACGACTTGTTACGTAATTGTTAGCTACTTTTTCTTGGTTTGCAGCTGAGTAATCACCATTTAAATATGATGAACTTAATTGGTATTTACCAATATATTGGCCATTTCTTGCTGAGTATGAACCACCAGATTCTTTGTTAGCAATCCATGCTTTAGCACTTGATGAATCAGTAGTGCTTGCAGTTGCTGTTGACACTGTACTCTTTGGTGCAACTGTTGTTGCTGCTTTAGCAGGAGTTGCAGCTGGTGTTGCTGCCTTAGTAGTTGTTGTATTTGTTGTTGATGCTGTATTTGCTGTTTTAGCAGCTGTATCAGTATTGATTGTTAATTGTTCACCAACATAAATTAAATTAGCGTTACTAATTTTATTTTCTTTAACAATTGCGTTAACACTGACATCATTAGATGTTTTGTTAGCGTAAGTTGCTGAGATGTTATTTAGTGTATCACCTGATTTTACAGTATATACATCAGCATCTGCTGCTTTAACTGCAAGTCCAAGACCTGCTGCTACTGTTGCTACCATTGCTACTGAAAATTTTGTCATCTTTTTATTTAATTTCATTATATTTAGTTCTCCTTTTAAGTTAAACGTTTTTATTTATTTTTTTCTTATTTATCTTACGAGGTTCATACTATCAGTTAGTTTTTACATAAGCATTTCAGTCAAATATCATTATCTTGAAATAATGTAATAAATATCATATTCCGTAATAAATGTAAAATAAATCAAATACACCATTACCTTCTTATTCCCTTAGTGACAGTTAATCTATTAATAATTCGTCTGTAATTTATGTGTCAAAATATAGAGATAAATACGTTGAAAATCAAGTAAAAAGTTTATTTTTTTAATTGATTTATTAAAAAAAGGTATTATCAGCAATGAATATTGCTAATAATACCTTTAAAATTTCACTTGATCGTGCTGTGTCCAAGTATCTAATCGAGCACTTTTGATCACTATTTCATAAATAATCTCATTTTCTATATCTTCTTCCAGTAATCCATCCATAAATCCTGGCACCTGTGCCCGATACAACTCTGCTAGATCTTCTAATTTATATTTTGACCTCTTAACACTTAACCTATTACTAGCAATAGTCATCCCTGTACTCGTTGGAATTGTATTAATAGCTGCTTTACCTAAATCCAATTCAGCAATTTTAGGCGTTTCCGGAGCTGAACCAAAATACCAAACATTTGATTTATCAGGTGAAACAATAAATCGCATCTGACGACTCGATGGCATCCCATCTGCAGTAGCAGTACTCAGGACCATTTGATTTGTTTCACCAATAAATCGTCTAAATTTATCTAACACATTATGTTCTTCCACTTCTGAAGGTGCCCCTTCATCAATAAATGCTAATACCTCATCAACTGTTTTTAACTTAGACTCATTTTGTAGGTAATACAATATTTGTGGGATATACGGTGAAATATCCCGATCTTTATAATAAAACTGTAACCATCTTTTTGAAGCAAGCAGTGGGCCCGCGTACGTTACTCTTAGTTTAGTTTTATACCAACTAATTAAATGTTTTAATGGCCAGTGTTTGAGCATTATTTGCCAAAAGTATGACGTAAATAGAAATAGAATTGCCGCTACCAGTACATTAACTTCTATAATACTGACAACTGACAACATTTTGAATGGCTCAAATGTCATATAAAGTCCTAATAGGATTCCGGTTGATAAAACCGTTAAAAACGTAACTAATCTTCGCTTAAATAATCTTAATTTATGTAACATCAAGCCCGAAATGTCACGTCTTTTCTTCATATTTCTTTCTCGTACAACCATCTCATCTAATAATCTTTTATCCTCTTTAGAAATCATCTTCATCCTCATCTCCAAAGTAATCAAATTGTTGCCTTAATTCAAATGTCCCAATATCGGCATAATCTTGTATGATAATTTTATTTTGACCCTCTCTATGATCTCGTGGCCCATATTTTAAATAGTACATTTCTTCAGCTAAGTCAGTGTGTTTCTTTAATAATTTTGAATCATAACTTTCTATATCATTTTTTAGACGATTATTCGAAAGAATTAAATTATAAATATGCAAAATTAAAAAGAACGCAATAAAAAACAAATAGTATTGTAGGAATGTATTTATAATCGTATCAAAAAGCTCAGTAAATAGTGTTTGATCAATTGGGATTGCCTTATCTTTAAATAAAATCAAGATAACCGTGATACTGATTGGTACTAAGCACGCAATCCAGCCAATTGTTATTAATACTAATTGTCTTAGTTTGAGACTTACATTTTTTTGACCAAAAAACCAATCAATCGTCAATGCGTCTTCATCTACTTCGTTCACAATATAGTCAGGCTTATTTTTTGTCATCATCGTCGCCTCCTAAATCTGTTGTAATACTATCCGAACGTTCAGGTGAATGCCATACGCCACCATCTTCACCCGTAATAATTTTACGCACTGTCGGAATTAACTCAGCTACCATTGTATACGTATTTACCATCCAGTAAATGAGGATATACCACGGCGCAAAAATAACGTATTTTAAAGATTTACCACTATCATTGAAAAATGACGCCATGATTAACTGAATCAAACCAATAATGACCTCTATTGAAATAAATATGCAGGCGAGCGCTAAGTTATTGCTCAACTGTAACCAATCACCATTTACAATACAGATAATTTGAATTGCTAAAAATGCAATCATACTTAACCAATAAAAGACTGACCAAATAACACTTAATCCATAATCAATAATAATAGGTACACTTGAAAATTGTTTAATCGGATGACGTAGAACGCGTAACGTCTTCGTTAGAAGTACATAAACGCCACCAGATGACCATCTATGTCTTTGTTTAATTAGTTCACCTAGCTTTTCAGGTACATCCATAAAGAAGCGAATATGCGGCGCAAAATAAGCCACCCAACCTAATGCCTGCATGTCCCAGGCAATTGCGATATCTTCTGTTGGCTGTTCAGCTTCCCAACCACCAACATCTAAAACGGCTGCTTTTCGATACATTGTATTTGCACCTGAGAAAGCAAATAAACCGCCATAAGATAATTGCGATCTCTTAATTAAGCCAATGATTGAATTTAATTCATTCTGTTGTGCTTCTGCTACAATTGTTGTTTTATTAATTGGTAACATATTCCCAGTGACAGCGCCTAAATTCTTGCCACCTTTTCTTTCAAAATATGACATATATTTCCATAAGGCATCAACTTCTGGTTTTGAATCCGCATCATTGGATAAAATAAATTCGCCTTTAGCAAATGCCAATGCAATATTGAATCCAGCTGCTTTTCCACGATTATTAATAATTGTGATCGTTCTTAAACGTGATTTGAACTCCTCTTGTAGCGTCTCCAAAATCTCACCGGTTTTATCTGTGGAACCATCATTAATTACAATAACTTCATATTTATCTAGAGGATAATTTAACTTAGTCTCTAGATGTCGAATTGTTGCTTCTATTGATTGTTCCTCATTATGAGCAGGTACAAAAATAGAAATGAATGGTTCTCCCTTCTCTAAATATTTAGGGAGCTCCTTCTTCTCCATAAATATTCTATAATAAAGGCTCGATACAATAAAGGCTAGGCCTCCAACGATTGGATACGATACAATCGTGTAAATGAGTACCTTCGTAATATCGTTTAGTACTGTTGCTGTCATATAATGACCCCCAAATAATTGTAGTTAAATAAATAGCTAAAATCCTTTACATACATTGACTTAACGCCCTTTTTAAACTATAACCTCTGTGATTTTAATAATCAAATAAAATATTCTAATACTGGATTACTTTGTCTGTCACTATTTTAAAAATTTAAAAGCTATGCTTTCTTTTTAAAAATGTTTCACATGAAACATTTTTAAGCGATTATTTTTAATTAATTTTCAATTTTATGCTAGTATCAGTATAATTATTAAATATTTATTATGGGGGATATTAATTATGAAACAATCACACTACGATACAATTATTATTGGTGCTGGACCTGGTGGTCTTTCTACTGCTTTTGATTTAAGTAAAAAGCAATCTGTTCTCATTATTGAAAATGATCTTTGGGGTGGTACTTGTCCTAATCGAGGTTGTGACCCAAAAAAAATGCTTTATTCTGCTGTTGAAACTAAACAACGCCAAGAAGCAATGCAAGGCTTCGGACTAACTGGCAGTTCTATCATTGATTGGCCTAAATTAATGGCTTTTAAATCAGCTTATACGGATAAAGTTCCAGCCAATACCCTAGCAGGTTTATCTGCAGCAAATATTAAAACTGTTCACGGATCTGCTAAGTTTATTTCAAAGTCAGAAATTAACGTTAATACTGAAACTTACACTGCCGATAATTTTGTAATTGCGACCGGTCAGTCACCTGTAGTCCCTGATATTCCAGGCAGTCATTTACTAAAAACAAGTACCGATTTTTTATCACTTGAAGAATTACCAGATAAAATAGCTTTTATTGGCGCTGGCTATGTTTCAATTGAGCTTGCTAATATAGCTGCTATTGCTGGCTCAGAAGTTCATATTATTCAACATAATAGTCAAATATTACGTGGATTTCCAATTGAATATACAACCCGTCTCATTGAGAATTTGAAAACTAATGGTGTCCATTTTCACTTTGACACTAATATTACAGAAATAACAGAAGGTCCTTTAGGCTTCCAGATGTTAGACGATAAGGGATTATCTTTAACTGTTGATTTGGCAATTTCAGCTATGGGCCGTCAACCTAACGTTAATACATTAAACCTACCTGCTACAGGTGCTGAATCAGATTCACATGGTATTATTGTGGATTCTCACTTAAAAACGAAAAATGATCGAATTTATGCCATTGGAGATATTGTTTCACGCAAACAACCTAAGTTAACACCTGTTTCAACATTTGAAGGTCATTACGTTGCAGACCAACTACTTAAAAAATCGAATAGTCCAATTGCTTACCCACCAATTCCAATGACTGTCTATGCCAGCCCACAACTATCTCAAGTTGGCATTACGATTGAACAAGCTAAAAATGAACCTGAACATTATGACATTAGAGTACAAGAGACAACTAACTGGTATTCCTTTAATCGAATTAAAGAATCTGAAGCATCTGTGACAACTATCTTTGATAAATCATCCAACTTACTTGTTGGTGCTGTCGCATACACCACAATTGCGGAAGAACTTATCAATTATCTAACACCATTAATTGCTAACAAAACATCAAAAACAGATGTTACTAAACTTATCTTAGCTTATCCGACTCCAGCAAGTGACCTAACCTATTATCTATAAAAAATACGATTAAAAAGGTATCTGCCTTTTTGTAAAAATCCCGCCATGATTATCAGATGAAATATATAATTTCATTCGACAATCATGGCGGGATTTTTTTGCCTAGAGTTAAGTACAGTGCATTTGATAAATTGACATTAATCAAGGAATTTACACTGGGAATCTATTAATAACTTTACAAGCAGATAAATCAATATACCCCATTAAATTTTATATAATTTCATCAGTCAACTCGATACGACTTAGTACATAGTACATTCTCTCAGAGATTCTATTTTTTAACTTAGTTGTTTTCTAGATTGAGCCTGAATCCATAAATTAAATAGTAAAACGATAATCAATAATATTGTCGCGATTACCATAATATTATGCAACCCTTCATACATAATCTGTCGCATTGCTGGTAATAATTTTTCAGGAAGACTTGAAACACGCTTCGAATCACTTAGCTTGTTTAACATCTCCATCGTAATTTTACCATGAGACTGATTAACTCCTTTTAACAACGCACTGTTAAGGATAACCCCATAAATTGATGACATAAATGTTTGGCTTAAAATACGTAATAAGTAGGCAAATGAAGTTGCGATTGGGACATCTCGACCCTCCGCATCCTCTTGAACACTCAGTTGTAGGACATTAAAACACATTCCTAAACCGAACCCTTCAAAAGCACCCATTAGTAATAAATACCAGAATGGGACTGTCACACCTACAACTAACATCCCAGCAAACGAAATAATAAAGCTAATGGTTCCGATTGTAATAATCCGGTATTTCCCCAATCGAGGAATCATTGATGGACCGGACAACGAACCAAATAAATTAGTCATTGCACCAGGAATTTGTGTTGCCCCACCAATCAATGCACTCATTCCAAGTATTCCTTGTGCCCACATTGGAATATAGATGTTAAATGAGATAAATGCTCCCCATAAAAAGGCAAATATGATAAAATCAACAATCAGTTTCTTATTTTTAAATAATCGATTGGGAATAATCGGATCAACGGCCCTATCCTCAACTCTATACAAAATACCGAGTAAGATAATTCCAGCAATAATTAACCCAACGACTAAATTAATTGACCCAACACCAATCATTTGAATACCTGTTAATAAGGTCACTAAGCTGACAATCATCATTCCAGCACCCAAGTAATCGATATTCCCCTTTTGACGTTTTTTAACTTCTTCTTTGAAGAAAAATTGGATTGAAATAATTGATATTAATGCTATTGGTACATTGATATAGAAGACCCAATGCCAACTAAACGTATCAACGATCCAGCCACCAACTAAAGGTCCAATAATTGATGCAATACTGTAACTAGCTGTTGCATAACCAATAACTTGTGAGCGTTTCTTAATATTTTTATAAATATCAGCATAAATAATAAACGGAATTGTATTCATCCCACCTGCACCAATACCCATAACTACTCTAGCAACTAAGAAAAAGACAATATTACTTGATGTTGCTTGAAAAACCGCACCGATTGCAAATAAAAAAGTTGCTAACTGATATGCACCACGGTTACCAATTCGTTCGCCTAATTTACTCCAAAGAGGTGTGGCAACTGCCATCCCCAACAAGAAAACTGCAACAATCCATCCCATATATTGGATACCATGCAAATCACTGACGATTGATGGTAATGCAGTATTAATAATCGTTCCATCAAGACCTGCCATTGCGTTAGATAACAGCAATGCAATAGTCACGATGATTAAATTCTTTTTATTCATAAATTCTCCCTCTTATACGACTAAATTTAAAATTACTTATTTTTATCATCCACCTTTAAGCAAGCTCTAGGTCAAGGGAAAATATGAAAATCTACTGATATCCTAAAATTACGTTACTTAAAGTATTGAAAGGTCCTTATTTATGATAGGGGCTCCCTGCATTAATCATAAATCCACGGTAAACTTGTTCAGTCAAAATCATCCGCATTAATTGATGCGGTAAGGTAAATTTACCAAACGAGATTTGTGTGTCGGCGCGTCTTAAAACGTCCTCGCTTAGTCCTAATGACCCCCCAATAACGAAGGTTATGTCTGAATGCCCATAAGTTCCAAGATCAGCAATCTCTTTAGCAAAATCTTCCGACGTACGTTCCTTACCTAAAATGGCTAAAGCATAAACATACTCTTTTTCTTTAATCTTACTAAGGATACGTTCGCCCTCTTTACCTTTAACATCAATCATTTCTGCTGAACTTAATTTTTCCGGTGCCTTTTCATCATTTACTTCAATAATTTCAAATTTACAAAACTTACTTAACCGTTTTGCATACTCTTCAATTCCTTGTTTGAGATATTTTTCTTTTAATTTACCTACACCAATAATCTTAATGTTCATAATTTCCACCTTTTTCACAAGTTATACACAAAGTTACGCACATATCCACAATTTGGACCACAACATATTGCGGGGAATATGTGTTCGTCACTACATTTATTTGTTGCCCATTTGTCAACACCATATTAGTTATGCACAGATTTTGCGTTATTTATCATTCCTTAATTATACGCTTTACACATTGGTATAACAGTCTTTTTTTATTTTAAAATATCAAATAAATAAAAGTTAGTCACAGGCCATTCAATTAATTGTGCATAACTATTTTGTTTAGAAAGTCCCTTCATACTGCCCTTTCCCTCTGTTACTCACACCCACCTTAATATCTATCCACTTAGTTATACACAATATCTATTTAAAATAAAAAAATAATCGTAAATTAAGTTATTTACGATTATTTCATATTTGTTTATTGAGCTGATGATGCTGATTTACTTGTTGAGCTTGTTCCTGTATTTGCATCTGTTGCTTCTAAGGTTAATTTGATATTAGCCTGTTTCAACTTACCATCATGATAGAATTCAACAGCCACTGTATCACCAATTTTATGTTCATATAAAACTTCTCGTAAGCTTGAGATATCAGTAACTTTCTTATCACCTAGCTTAACGATAACATCATATTTACCTATACCAGCATTTTTAGCAGGTGAATCACTATTTATTTTAACAGCAACAATCCCTGAAGAAACACTTTTTGGTAATTTTAAGACACTCTTTTGATCACTTGCTGAGACGTAATCTAAATCGATTAATGAAATACCAATTGCAGGACGTTTAACTTTTCCATTATCAACTAATTGATTAATGATTGATACAACCTCATTACTTGGAATAGCAAATCCCATTCCTTCGACAGAAGTTGATGATGAACTAGAACTAGTAGAGCCTGTTGCTGTACTTGCTAGTTTCATCGAATTAATACCGATAACTTGGCCAGAAGTATTAATTAAAGCCCCACCTGAGTTTCCAGGATTAATGGCAGCGTCAGTTTGAATAACTGTTGCTTGGCCCGTTTTAACACCCGAATCATTGGTAACATCAATCGTACGTTTCTTAGCTGATATGATTCCTTGCGTTAATGATGTCGCATAATCAGATCCAAGTGGAGAACCGATAGCCAATGCTGTTTCACCAACAGTGATACTATCAGAATCACCAAATGTGGCGATTTGAGTCACATCTTTAGCTGATATTTTTAAAACAGCTAAATCAGTAATTGAATCTTTACCAACAATTTTGGCACTTAATTTTTTACCATTACTCAATAAAACTTCAACTTTACTTGCACCAGAGATAACATGATTATTAGTTACGACATAAGCACTACCATCTGATTTTTTATAAATGACACCAGAACCTTCACTTGATGCTGTTTCTGTTGTCGCAGAGGAATCGCCTGCTGCACCAAACATATCCGTTAAGCTGTTACTTGAACCACTTGACTTTGTATATGAAATAACTGAAACAACCGCATTTTTAACTTTAGCAAATGCTTTTGATGATTCATTACTTGATTTAACACTTACATTTGTTACTTTAGTTGTACCTGATTTATTTGAGGATGTTGTAACTGCGCCATTATCACTATCATTATTTTGGTAAAATGTATATCCACCAAATGCAATTCCGCCACCAACTAATCCTGCAATAAGCGCTGTAACAACTGTTTTACCTAAGCCTGTTCTATTTTCATTTGACATTTTTATATACGCGACACATTTGTCGCTGCCCCCTTAAACGTAATCTTTTACTCTTTTAAGAATAACGGTTAATTGTGAACTATTTATGAATAAATTTTGAAAAAATTGTTCTTATAAAACAACCAGCTTTGTAGCATTTTCCGGATCTGTATCGAAAATGTTAAAATCACCACCAACTGCTAAATCATGTTCTTTCATCGTTGATTCAACCGTTAGATGGGCTAATTCTTTCATATTATTATCCTTACTAAGATGGCCTAAAAAAATTCGTTTTGTCCGATTACCCATAACATTCATAAGTGCATCAGCACCATCCTCATTTGATAAATGACCTTTATCACCTAAAATGCGCTGTTTTAATGACCATGGATAGCCGCCCATCCGTAACATTTCAATATCATGGTTACACTCAAACAAGTAAGCATCTGCATCGGAAATTGTCCCTTGAACGTTCTCTGAGACATAACCTGTATCCGTTAAAATAACAAATGACTTATTGTTATGATGAAATTGGTAGAATTGCGGTGCCGCTGCATCATGAGAGACACCAAAACTCTCAACATCTAAGTCGTCGAATGTAATTACTTTCCCCATCTCAAAAATTTGCTTCTTCTCAACGGGAATTTTACCAATCGTATGAGCCATGGCTTCCCATGTTAATTCATTTGCATAAACGTTCATGTCATACTTACGGGCTAAAATACCAGCAGCCTTTGCATGATCCGTATGTTCATGTGTTACAAATAACGTGTCGACATCGTTAATATCTCGACCAATATCTGTCATTAGGCTCGCAATTTTTTTACCACTTAAACCAGCATCTACAAGGACCTTGTGCTTAGGCGTTTCAATATACGTGACATTTCCCGCACTACCGCTTGCAAGAACACTAATCTTCATATCGTCTGTTCCTTCATCCATTACTTGCCTGCGCCTCTATCCTTTTAATCTTCATTTAATTTAAAATATCAGTGCTATCCTTCATAATCGCTCCTGAAAATGAATTAACTTGCTTGTATTGTGTCACACCATTACTTGGATTCTTAACAGCTACTATCCAAACTGGAATATAGACGCTATATTTTTTATCCAAACTGAGCAACTCAGCATATCCTAACTTAGACCATTTAACCTTACTTTTACTTGCAAATTGATTATATTGATACAATATCAGTATTGCTTGTTGTTGACTAATAATTGACTCATTTTCACGTAATTTTTCTGTATTTGCCATATACGTTTGTGAATAGCCACTAATTTTATTATTTTGAATTGTAAATTTAATTAGTCCAACATTTGAGTAAACCATTTTATCGTAAACAACCTGCGAATACACGACACTTGTCTCTGTTGAAAGACTACTGTTATAGCGATAATTATCTCCATGTAGAATTAAAGTATTATCACTCATAATTGTCTTATCAATTGTTTTATTTGGACTTTCACTATCTGTGATATTAATTGGTGTCCCAAAAATACTAGATAATTTATTGTCTTTATATGTTGTAACTTGGGATTGCAGCTGTTTAGCATCATTCTTTAATACATCAGATGCTTTATTAGACATATATACACCAGTCTCTTTTTTATTTGAGATACTGCCGTATTTAATGTCATCTTCTCGCATCTCTTTAAGCGTTGTACCGGTTTTTGTTGTCCCAGGTGATGATCGACTCGAAATTTCAATTTGTTGATTTTGTCGTAATGAGGTGAATAAAAAGATATTTAAACCAAGAAAAACAATAATAAAAATAATTTGAATTCGTCTAAAATCCAATTAATTCACCTCCCTAATCTGTTTGTAGTAATTCAGTATAACTTTTCCATTTATCTTGATATCGGATATACCAAGTGGGTTCTAGGTTGACTACCAAATCTGAATCAGAACTTGATACCCAACGATAACCTAATTGAATATCTGAAATATCCGCATCTTTATACCCTGCCGTAACCAAGCTACTTAACACTTCTTCTGTACTTGGTAACGTAACATCTGCTTTTCCAGATGGAACAGCAATTTGTAACGTCAATAATGAAAAATCAATTTTATTTCCACCATTATCTAGTCGCTCAACTTCAATCACACCGTGTTTGGTTTGATTAAAAATCGGAAATCCTTCAATATAACTTCTGAATGTTGTTGTCATAGACTTACCATTAAATTGGTAGAAGTGAATATTATCTAATCCGATACCTGTATTTTTAATACTCGTATAACTTTCAGTTAAAGCATTACCACGACTCGTTTTTTGTTTCGCATCTGAATTTTCATCATCTTCATATGAAACCAAATTTGTCGTATTTTGAACCGTTAATTGTCGATCAGAACCATCATAGTAAGTTATTGTCTTTTTACTTTCTTTAACGTTGACCGATGAACCATCTTTTTGTCCTAATAGATTAGCAACATACTTACTAGCCGTTTGCTTATCCACTAAATACCTAAAACGAGCTATATTAAAATCTTGATTATAATACATAAAAATATCATTATTATGCAGTTTAAATGTAACTGATAATTTCGATAACGTTTCATTTTGTACAACATCATCAATTGTTTTACCTTTATTATAGGCATCATTTAACGAAATCTCATAAATTTTTTTATCCTTGTCACTCAACAGATAAATACTTTTCTTATTATCACGCGGAATAAGAACACGGTTAATAAGTCGTGTTTTATAATTTTGATTTTGCTGATTAAATACTTGATTAAATAACCCAACCGTAATTTCATCTGAGTAACTAAGAACCAATTGATTTTTTGCATTTAAAAACGTTAAATAATCATTTTTATTTTTAATCGGAACTTCTGATATAGACGTTTCTTTCCAAGTACGTATCTTTTTTTGAATATTTGAAATGATATTAATTTTTTCACTATATAAAACATTTTGTTGCTGATTATCATTATAAATAACAGACGTTGGTGCATATACTTCGCTCAATTTAGTACTCTTTGTTAACTCTGTCTGCGTTGAATTTGTAGCTTTCGTCGATTCACTTTTACCATTCCATGTCGGATTTGTCCAAATGACCCATGATAAACCGATACTTGTCATAATTAATAAAAATAATAGTGTTGGTAAAATAAATCTATTCAATTTCATCCCACAGGTCCTCCTCATATGATTCATAAGGCAATGAAATATAGAATGTTGAACCCTTGCCTTCCGAGCTATCTAACCAAATTTTACCTTTATGCATTTCGACAACCTCTTTTGAGATAGCTAGGCCTAATCCAGTTCCACCTTGAGCTCTCGATCTAGCTTTATCCACACGGAAAAAGCGATCAAAAATATGCGCTAAATCTTTTTTAGGTACACCAAGGCCCTCATCAGAGATACTCAAAATAACGTGCTTATGTGTCTCCAATAAACGACAAGTTATTTCTCCACCATCAGGTGAATATTTAATGGCATTATTCATAATATTATCAATGACTTGCACAATTTTATCAGTATCTAATTCAACCCATAAATCACGTTTAGTAAAATCACGTTTAATCGAATACTTTTTGCCTGACCCATCGTCAGCATTAATCATCATATCGAATCTATCCAGAACATAACTATACAGTTCATTCAAGTTAACTAATTCAAGTTCTAACTTAGATGTTCCTGAATCCATTCGTGACAAATTTAGTAAGTCATTAATCATACGCATCATACGTTCTGTTTCATTCTGTGTAACTTTCAAGAAACCTGGTGCAACTTCTGGATCTTTCCATGCACCATCGTTTAATGCCTCAATATAACTCTTCATACTCGTCAAAGGCGTTCTTAATTCATGAGAAACATTAGAAACAAAGCTTTCACGTTCACGTTCTATCTTTTGTTGTTCTGTGACATCATGAAGTACACAGACAAGACCACTAATAAAGCCAGATTCTCTTTGTATTAATGAAAAATAAGCATTCAAAATTTGTTCATGTTCTACATCAGATAAATCAATCATAATTTCATCTTGATTTTCTAACAAATCACGTAAAGTATACTGACTACGTAAATCAAGAATATCCAAAATTGATACTCCTATTGAGTCATTTTCATTTTGATCTAATAAGGTAGAGGCCGCTTCATTCATAATGATAATATTTCCGCGACGATCCGTCGCAATTACACCATCTGTCATGTGCGATAGAACACTATCTAAACGACGACGTTCAGCTTCAGATGATTCTTGTGCCTCTTCAACACGAACAGATAAGTTATTAACCGCATCTGCTAATTGTCCTAGTTCATCATTAGAATAGACACGAACTTTTCCGGAGTAATCTCCGCGAGAAATTCGAATCGTTTGCTTTTTCATCTCATCAATCGGACGAGTTATTGCCCGGGAAATAACTATCGTTATCAAAAGGACTAAAACAGCTGCAAAAAATGACGCGGTCACGAAAATAACCGTGATATCGTTAATATTTGAGTATAAGCTTTCCAGATTGGCCTTAACGTATGTAACCCCAACTGTCGTTGTTACATTTCCTGCTGTACTAACTAGTGGCACAATTGAAACATAGTAGCGCTTATCGCTAGATTCATCATAAATCTTCTTTTCAAATGTTTTAGGTGTATATAACACTTGCTTAATTGTTGCATCTGTCGTTTTTTGTCCCACAACAGTTTGATTATTAAAATCACTACTCCCGCGAATTGTGCCCTTACTATCAATCACTCGAATTTCTGTGATACTTGAATTACTAACATCTTCCAATATTTTTTTGATATCTCTATCACCAGCAGCTGTATCTGTTTTTGCTAAATCCTTCGTAATCGAATTAGTAACATATATAGGTAACTGGACTTGTTGCTTAAAGGTATCTAAGTTTTGCTGTTCTAATTGCCTAACAAAATAAGCCCCGACAATTTCCAACGTTATTAAAATTAATAACGCAAAAATGAGGGCTATTTTAAATTGAATAGATTTAAAAAAACGAATTTTTTGATTCATTTTCATCGTTATTCCCCTACTCTATTCTAAATCTGGATTTTTCATATAGTATCCAACACCACGACGTGTTACCAACCACTCTGGATGGCTTGGATTATCTTCAACTTTTTCTCTTAAACGACGCATTGTAACATCAACCGTTCTGACATCACCGAAGTAATCATAACCCCATACCGTCTGTAGTAAATGTTCTCTAGTCATAACTTGTCCTAGATGTTGTGCTAAATAATGTAATAATTCAAATTCACGATGTGTTAATTCAATTTTTTCATCATATTTTGAAACCATATATGCTTCAGGATGAATGGTTAATTGTCCAACTTGTATTTCACTATTTTGTGGTTGTTCTTCTGTTTGAACACTCTCAATTGTTTTTTGTCTTCTTAAATTAGCTTTAACTCTGGCCACTAGTTCACGGTTAGAGAAAGGTTTTGTTACATAATCATCTGCACCTAATTCTAGACCTAAGACCTTATCGATTTCTCCATCTTTAGCTGTAACCATAATGATTGGCATATCGTAAGTTTTTCTAACTTGACGAGCAACTTCTAAACCATCCACTTTTGGTAACATTAAATCTAATAAAATTAAATCCGGTTCAACTTCTTTAACTTTTTCTAAGGCTTCTTCACCATCGTAAGCTGTATAAACGTCGTATCCTTCTTTAGTTAAATTAAATTTAACGATATCAGAAATTGGTTTTTCATCGTCGACAACTAATATTTTTTTCATATGTGGATCCTCCTTATAGGAAGCTGTAAAATTAAATCTAGATACAACTTCTTAACCCTCCATTATTATAGCCTATTCAATCATCATTGCCAAACACAGTGATTAAATTTACCCAAATCCTTTTTCGAAAAGTTATTGTCTTTTATTAGTATATATGATAATATATTTAACGTTGATGAATTATTATTAATGGTTTGGGTGGTTAGCTCAGTTGGTAGAGCAACGGACTCTTAATCCGTGGGTCTAGGGTTCGAGCCCCTAACCACCCATGGGTGCCAAACCCAACATATCGCAAGATATGTTGAAGCATCTAGCTGCGGCTAGGTGCTTTTTTTGTGTTCTCATTTACTTATTGATGTTTCACGTGAAACAAAAAAAGAGAAACCCTATCGGATTTCTCTTAACTAGATTTAAATCTTATTATTTGTTCAACGCTATTTAACCCGGTCATCATCTTTATTTACTACCTGAGAGGTCGTTTTTTTAACGGCATCTACCCCATCTGTTGTTTTTTCTTTAATAGTACTACCTGCATCAGATACACGATCTTGTAAACTTGTTTGTGAATCATCAAATTCTTTTGGTGTTTGAATGTCTACTACTTCAACATTCAACTCAATTAAAGCTAAATCTGTTGTTTCCTTTACTTGTTTATTAATAACTTCCGTTAACTGTTTATAAATATCATGTGCATTGTGCCCATATGCCATAATAATATTTAAATCAACCGCAACTTGTTCCTTGCCAACCTCAACGCCGATGCCATCTGTTGGATTATCACTATTTACAAGTTTATTTTTAATATTTGCGACAAATCCACCATCCACACCCAAGAGACCAGATACATTTTCAATTGCATAACCGACTATTTTTTGAATAACCTTGTCATCAAATGTCAATGTCCCCTTTGGTTCAGTCTTTGTTCCCTGCGTATTTGTTTTTTCTGTAGTCATAATTAAGACTCCTTTCGATTTTTAAAATAATCAATTTTTCCGCGTGAAAATTTTTGAAATAAATGACAGATCAATATCATATTCTTTAAATAGATAACCAATCCATCCTGCTAACAGTGTCACAATCATAATGATAATCGTCTTCCAAAATCCTACAGTTACAAGTAACGAGGATATGATAAATCCTAGAGCACTACCAACTCCAATATTAATTGACATTTTATCTTTCATTTATGCACACTCCCTCTTAAACTACCCGTGTAACTTTACGTTTTGAATTTGATTTTTTACTTACCTTAATATCTACTTTGATAGGAATATGACTAGATCCAGCTAATAGATCATTGAGATTCTCAGTTAATTCACTCGTAATACGAGGTAATTGTCCAACTGTAGACTGTTGGTAAACTGAATCTGCAACAATATGGATCTTTCGCTGACGTCGTGTATTCTTCAACGTAACTTTAATATTAGATAAGTCTTCACTAGACAACTTTGTCTTGATAAATTGGCTAATACCCTGGTTACTTAAAGCAAGTCTTCCTTCTTTAGTTTGCTTCAAAGGAATATCTGGTAGTTGCGCAGGCCACAAAAGTATTAACAAAAATATGAAGACTGTTAATAGCAATAACACAATCCCATAATAGAAGATAAAATCGTTACTCTGAAAATTTGTACTAACGTTAAAATGTTCAAGCATTTTAGTTATTTTCTCAATTATTTCTGGCCAAATCAGCAAGCTAAGCCCAATCAAGTATCCGAGGCTGACTATACTCAGAATAATTTTTTTACTCTTCTTCATAAACATACCTCTCTCTTGACTTGATTTACTTCCTTGCTTTTATACCAAATATAGCTGAAACAATTAAAACTAAAATTATCGCACCAATGATAGAAGGGATAATTGCCATTCCTGCCAAGCTAGGTCCCCAATGACCAAGGACACTTTGACCAAGAGCTGACCCAACTAGTCCAGCGATGATGTTACTTATCCATCCCATCGACTCACCGCGATTAGTAATCGCCCCTGCAACAGCACCAATAATAGCACCTACAATTAATGACCAAATCATAATATGTTCCTCCTTTGTTTATATTAAATAGTTATTTATTATATTAACTATTCGTTATATGTAATATACCATTATTTGAAATCGCTTGCAAATGAAACGATTTTATTACGCTCAATCTATGAAACTTAATGAATCTCTTTCCCAGGTACTTAAACTTATATACACCAAAAAATAAAGATAAATAACTATCTTTGTTTTCCTCGTTGCTTAATTAATCACATAAAGTTAAACAAAATAAGATCTATGAATATCTGAGTGAATAAGATGAACTGATAGGTACTATACTCACAAGATAAGCCTATTATTTATCTAACTTCGGCTAATAAAAAGAAATAAAAAAAACTCGCACTGCTTATTGTAAGCAGTGCGAGAACCCAATGAAATTACTATTTCTTTTTACGTTTGTCCATAACTTCATCTATTTTTTCTGCAACATCATCTTTGACATCTTCTAATTTATCTTTCGCTTTACCAAGGAAACCTTCCGCTTTACCTTTAACTTCTTCTTGCTTGTCTCCTGTCAATTTACCTTTAGTTTCTGTTACTTTACCCTTAATTTGATCTTTCTTTGCATCTAATCTATCTTCATTTGTCATCATGTTTCCTCCTCATAATATATTTGTCTACATACCGATAGTAACATCCAAAGAAAGCGTATGCAACATATTCGACTTATCAAATATATAAGTTATATAAATTTTTAAGCTCTAATTAATTAAGGTTATTTATCTACTTAGTTATTGATTAAATAAAAAAAAATCAAAGTATTAACTTTGACTTTTCTCACATTACTATCAACCTATTACTTATTTATGCCCAAACATCATCTAAAACATTTGTTTGATCACGATCGGGTCCAACTGAGAATGTTGAAATTTTAACATCAACGATTTCTTCAATACGTCTAATATAATTTCTAGCATTTTCAGGTAATTCTGCAAGAGTTTTCATTTGAGTAATATCTTCAGTCCAACCAGGTAATGTTTCATATACTGGTTTACATTGAGATAATTCTTTAAAACTAGCTGGATAACGATGAATAATTTCACCATTTAATTCGTATGCTGTACAAATTTTAACTTCTTTTAATCCAGTTAAAACATCAATACTGTTTAAACATAAGTTAGTCAATCCTGAAACACGTTTGGAATGATTCATAACAACACTATCAAACCAGCCAATACGACGTGGACGTTTTGTTGTTACACCATATTCATGTCCAACTTCACGGATAGTATCACCGATTTCATCTAATAGTTCAGTTGGAAAAGGACCATCCCCTACACGTGATGTATAGGCTTTGCAGACACCAACAACTGTATTTATTTGAGCAGGTCCAACACCAACACCGACTGTTGCGCCACCTGCAATTGGATTTGAAGAAGTTACAAATGGGTACGTTCCATGATCAATATCTAACATAACACCTTGTGCACCTTCAAATAAGACTTTCTTACCAGAATCTAGTGCATCATTAATAATAACTGACGTGTCCATTACGTATCGTTTCAAACGTTGGCCATAGGCAAAATATTCTTCAAAAATATCATCAAATTCAAGTGGTTCATGATCATATAATTTTGTAAATTCACGATTTTTTTGTTCTAAATTATTTTTTAATTTTGCTGAGAAAGTTTCTTTTTCCATTAAATCAGCAATTCTAATACCAATTCTAGCAGCTTTATCCATATAAGCTGGTCCAATACCTTTATTAGTCGTCCCAATCTTATCTTCTTTTTTAGCAGCTTCTTGTAAGCCATCAAGTAGAATATGGTATGGCAAAATAACATGAGCGCGGTCAGAAATACGTAAATTATCTCCTTTAACGCCGAGTTTTTGTAGATAATCAAGTTCTTCACATAAAGCTTTAGGATTCACAACAACCCCATTACCAATGATACTTAATTTATCTTGAAAGAAAATACCTGATGGAATCAAATGTAATTTGTAAGTGTTGCCTTCAAATACAATTGTGTGTCCGGCGTTATCGCCACCTTGATACCGTGCAATAACATCGGCATTTTGACTTAAGAAATCTGTAATTTTACCTTTTCCTTCATCGCCCCATTGGCTACCTACTACAACTACTGATGACATATTTTCATCCACCTCATAATTTATATTTTAAATTCATAAATACAATCCTAGAATATTATAGCAATAAAGCAGTTCAAATACAACTAAAATACGAACGTTTGTATTTTATATAAACATTTATCAACTATATAACGAACGTTTCTCTTTTTATTCAAAAAAAATATCCCACTAAGGAATATTTTCTAGCCTTCTGGTCTATAGGCAAGTGACGAGAATTTATTATATGATTTAACAAATAATAATTTAACTGTACCTCGTTCGCCACCACGGTTTTTTTCAATAATAACTTCAACTTCACCAACATTTTGGTCATCTTCATCCCTTGGATCAGGTAGATTCCCGTCTTCATCTTCATCAGTATCGCGTTCATAATAATCATCTCGATACAAAAATGCAACAATATCTGCATCTTGTTCAATAGAACCAGATTCACGAATATCTGATAACACTGGTCGTTTATCTTGGCGTTGTTCAACACCACGGGATAATTGAGACAATGCAATAACTGGAACACTTAATTCTTTCGCTAATTTCTTCATTTGACGAGAAATTTCTGAGACTTCTTGTTGTCGACTTTCGCGTCCTGAACCTTCAATCAACTGTAAATAATCAACAACGATTAACCCTAGTCCACCTTTTTCCTTCGCTAATCGACGGCATTTTGCCCGAATTTCAGCCATCTTTGACCCAGCAGTGTCATCAATAAAGATATTAGCCTTTGATAATGAATTCATTGCCACAATCAAATTTGACCATTCTGATTCGTCTAATTGTCCCGTTCGTAAGTGATTCGCATTAATACTACCTTCAGCACATAACATACGACTAACTAATGATTCTGCTGACATTTCTAAACTAAAAATAGCGACAGTTTCATCAGTTTTAGTTGCTACGTTTTGAGCAATATTCAACGCAAAAGCTGTTTTACCAACAGCCGGACGAGCAGCTAAAATGATTAACTCATCTGGATGTAACCCGGCAGTCATTTTATCCAACTCTGGATAACCTGTCGACAATCCAGTAATTGTATCGCCTTCTTTAGCTAACTTTTCAATATTTGTAAATGTACTTTTTAATACATCAGCGATAGCTTGAAAACCACTACTATTTCTTTTTTCAGATACGCTCATAATTTCACGTTCAGCATTATCTAAAAGCGTTGCAACATCATCATCTTGTGATAAACCCTTAGTTGCAATAGATGTCGCTGTCGCAATTAAGCGTCGAATCATTGATTTTTCTTCAACAATTTTAGCATAATACTGAACGTTCGCAGCCGTTGGTACAGAGCCAGCTAATTCAACAATATAGCTAACACCGCCAATATCATCCATTTGATTTTTAGAAGTTAAATTATCTTGAATCGTAACAATATCAATAGCTTCATCTTTATCATTCAGATCCACCATAGCCGCAAATATCAATTGATGGCGACGTTGATAGAAGTCTTCGGGCTCCAAGTATTCCATTGCCTCAACAAGAGCATCACTCTTTAAAAAGACAGCGCCCAAAACGGCTTGTTCCGCTTCAATATTCTGTGGTGGCGTTTGGTCTGTTAATAGTTCATTATTCATTTTATCGTGTTCTCCTTACTTCTAAAATCAAGAAAAAAGCTGGACAAAATCAAATTTTGCCAGCTTTTCAAATAAATACTACTTTAGTTATTAGCCGAAACATGAACACGAATCATTGCTGTTACATCAACATGTAACTTAACAGGTACATTCGTGAATCCTAAGGCACGAATTGGTTCTGGTAGTTCAACTTTACGTTTGTCGATTTTAATTCCGTATTGTTTTTCCATAGCTTGTACAATTTGCTTGCTAGGAATTGAGCCAAATAAACGGCCATCTTCGCCCGCTTTAGCTGTTAATTCAACAACTGTCTTATCATCTTCTAAAACGATTTTTTCATCTTTAGCTTCTTTTAAAATTTCTTCAGCTTTTTTTTCTTCAGCTTTTTGTTGTCCCTTTAAAGAACTCATTGCTGAATTTGTAGCTAATTTTGCTTTACCATTTTTAATTAAAAAATTTTGAGCATAGCCGCTTGGTACTTCTTTAATTTCTCCACGTTTACCTTTTCCGCGAACATCTTCTAAAAATATAACTTTCATAATCAACTACTCCTTAATTTCATCTTTTTTTGTCGTTAAAATATTAACTAATTGTTCTGCAGCTTCACTTACACTCACACCAGTTAACTGAGTCGCAGCATTTGATAAGTGACCGCCGCCGCCCATTTGTTCCATAACAACTTGAACATTAGTCGTCCCTGTACTTCTAGCAGAGATACTAACACGATTTTCTGATCGTTTTGTGACAACAAATGACGCTGATACACTTGAAATAGATAATAATGAATCTGCTGCCTGTGCTGCTGTAACTGGGTCATAAATCGTATCATCTTCACCCACACATAATGCTAAATCAGTATTAATGAACTCTACTTTATCAATTAAATGATTACGCTTCAAGTAACTATCAACATTTTCTTTCATAAAGTTTTGAACCATTGTTGAATCAGCCCCAACGGACCTTAAATAACTGGCTGCATCAAATGTTCGTGTACCCGTCCTTAATGAAAACGACTTCGTATCAATAATAATTCCCGTTAACATCGCAGTTGCTTCAATTTTATTAATTGGTTCACTATCTTTTGATTGATATTCAAACATTTCAGTAATCAGTTCACAGGTTGATGATGCATAAGGTTCAATATAAACTAACATTGGATTTTCAGGGAATTCTTCTCCACGACGATGATGATCAATAACCATCAGACGATTTTTAAGTTTTTCATACAATTCAGGACTACCAGAAATAGAGGGTTTAGAATGATCAACCATCACCAGTAAACTCTGTTCTGTTGCTTTTTCTACTGCTTCTTCAGGTGTAATAATATTATATTTGATATCAGGATATTGATCTAACTCTTCCATCAATCGTTGTACATCTGAATGAATAGCGGTTTGATCTAAAACAATCCAACATTTCATATTATTCATCAAAGCGATTCGTCTAATGCCCAAACAAGCTCCTACAGAGTCCATATCTGGGCTCTGATGTCCCATAACGAAGACTTGGTCCATTGGTTTCATTATTTCTTGTAACGCTTGAGAAATCATTCTAGCACGAACCCGAGTCCGTTTTTCCATCGGATTAGTTTTACCACCATAAAATCTTGCTTGCTCTTCAGGTGATTTAACGACAACTTGATCCCCACCTCGACCTAAAGCAAGATCTAAATTGCTTTGAGCTAATTTTGCAAGTGAATTCAAATCGCCATCGCCATAGGCAATTCCCATGCTCAATGTGAGCGGAAAGTTTTGTTTGGATGTCCGATCGCGAATTCGATCTAAAATTTTAAATTTTTCTTCTTCAATTTGTTGTAAAGAATGGGCATGAACTAAAATAAAAAATCGATCTGAATCCGTTCTTTTTAAATACATCCCATAACGACGCGCCCAATTAGATAACTCATTTGTGACAAAGTTACTTAAATTAGAAACATTCTTATCTGACATAGATTGCGTTACTTCATCATAATTATCTAAGAACACTTGACCGATAACAACGCGCTCTGCTTCAAATTCTTTTTCAATTGATGAATAACGCGTAATATCCATCAGGTAAGCAACATGAATATCATTTTGTATGATCATTTCAAAATCTTTTTCATGCCATGTTACTTTCACCAAGCCTTTAGTCTCAGCGTTATCTGTAATAATCGTCGATAACGATTCATCGACGCTCTCTATTTTCTTACCTAAAATATCATTTTTTTCAAAATAAGGTTGTAAGTATGGATTAACCCACTCAATCTCATTTTGTTCGTTAAAAATCAAAATACCAATTGGCATTTTGATAAGCGCTTCTTGTTCACTACGTTTAATACGATATGATAATTCCGATATATATTCATTAGTATTTGCCGTAATTTGGGACATAATATACATACTTGCGCTGGTAGCACCCAACGCAATAATTAACAATATAAGTCCTAAAAATAAATTAACTGTAAAAGACAGAACAACACTAAATAAAGACATAATTACGATAAAAATCGCAATCCATCTTAAGCGTTCATTCTTCAAAAAACTGGGAAGTTTCTCGTTTGAAAGGAACTTTTTCATAGTATCTCCTCATCTGTAAATCCTAGATGTTATCTATTTTATCACATTCCCCATTTACCTGCACAAATCTTGCTGATAGTACAAAAAAAGGGAAGACTATTTGCATAGTCTTCCCTAGATATTACTATTCTTCTGAAACGAATGGTAATAAGCCCATAATACGTGAGCGTTTAATTGCAATTGTTAAACTGCGTTGGTTTTTAGCGCTTGTTCCCGTAACACGACGAGGTAAAATCTTACCACGTTCTGAAATGAAACGTTTTAACAAGTCTGTATCTTTATAATCGATATAATCGATGTGGTTAGCTGCGATGAAGTCAACTTTACGTCGACGACGTGCGCCACCGCCACCACCTCTACGTTGTTGTTGTTGTGCCATGTGAGTTTCCTCCTCTAATTAGAATGGTAGGTCGTCATCAGAAATATCAATTTGTTGGCCATTATTTGCAAATGGATCAACTGTTGCTGAATCATTAGATTGCGTTGTGTTTGAATTATTATTCGAACTTGCGCCACCAAATGGGTTAGCATTGTTATTTGATGATGAACTTGATTGAGGAGCGCTGCTTTGATTATTAGCGTTACCTTGTTGTTGGCTTGATTGAGATTTTGATTCAAGCAACGAAAAGTTTTCTACGACAACTTCAGTAACATACACGCGAGTTCCTTGTTGATTATCATATGAACGCGTTTGAATTCGTCCATCGACACCAATTAAAGAACCTTTATGCGTAAAGTTAGCGAAGTTCTCGGCTGCTTTTCGCCAGATAACACAGTTAATAAAATCGGCTTCACGTTCGCCAGAAGCGTTCGTGAATTGTCGATTAACTGCAACTGTAAAAGTTGCAACTGCAGCACCACTAGCTGTGTAGCGTAAATCAGGGTCTCTTGTTAAACGTCCGACAAGTACTGTTCTATTAATCATAATGTATTGCTCCTCTCCGTTATTTTATTAAAATGAATTATTTTTCATCTCTGTTAATGATCATATGACGCAAGATTCCTTCATTAATCTTTGAAAGACGATCAAATTCGTTAATTGCGATATCGTCATCGGCTGTAGCATTAATGATATGGTAGATACCTTCATTATAACCGCTGATTTCGTATGCAAGACGACGTTTTGACCAGTCTTTTGAAGTAACGATTTCTGCACCATTACTTGTTAAAATACCATCGAAACGTTCGATCAAAGCTGCTTTAGCTGCTTCATCAAGATCGGTACGGATGATATAAGTAATTTCATATTTACTCATGACTGTTTACACCTCCTTATGGACTTTAGGTCCTTACCTCGTGGCAAGAACAAGGAAAGTTATCTATTTAATGCCATAGACACTTACGAACTAAAATTATATCACTGCCATTCACTTAAAGCAAGAAAATCCTAATTAACTACACACTTATTAAGTACGCCGTTAATTAGGATTTTATTTTATTTTTTTAATTTAGTTTATTCTAAGTCATTTGTTTCACTTTCAACGTCTGATACAACTGCATCTAAAATAGTAGTTGTTTCTTCAGGAGTAGCTTCAACTTTTGCCATTGTTGCAACTTTAGCATTCTCATCAATTCGAATTAAATGAACTCCTAAAGTAGCACGGCCCGTTTTTGACACGTTCTTCACATTAAAGCGAATCATAACACCTTGATCCGTAATTAACATGATATCTTCATCACCTTGAACGGTTGCTAACCCAGCAATTGGTCCATTCTTTTCAGAAATGTTAGCTGTCTTAATTCCTTTTCCACCACGGCCTTTAATTGCATAAGCCGAAGCGGGTGTTTGCTTACCGTATCCTTTTTCAGAAATGATAAATACGTGACTATCA
The DNA here is from genome assembly GCF_056782015.1 of Dellaglioa sp. CoH-57-MRSF-17. Next base: position 68,075 of record NZ_JBXAXY010000001.1, read on the forward strand.
GCAGCTAATAAATCAGCTCCTACAACGTAATCATCTTCTCTTAACCGAATACCACGAACACCAGAAGCAGAACGACCCATTGAACGAACATCATTTTCAGCAAATGATACTGCGTAACCTCGATGCGTTCCAATAATCATATTCTGCGTGCCATCTGTGATAGCAACGTTAATTAATTCATCTTCATCATGCAATTTAATCGCTTTTAAACCATTATTTCGTATGTTAGAAAATTCTGACACCGGTGTTCTCTTAACTGTTCCGTTAAGCGTCGTAAAGAAAAGATAACGTTCATCATTTTCTTGCTTGCTTACGTTGATAACAGCTTGGATTTTCTCACCAGAATTAACCCCTAAAAGATTAATGACAGGAATTCCTTTAGCTGTGCGTCCATATTCAGGAATTTCATACCCCTTCATACGGTACACTTTACCAGCATTCGTGAAGAATAGTAGGGTATCATGCGTTGATGTCGACACAAGATGTTCAATAAAGTCATCATCATGAACACCCATACCTTGAACGCCACGGCCACCACGGTTTTGTGCTTTGAATTCATCAGTTGCAAGACGTTTTACATAACCGTTATGCGTTAATGTAATCATAACTTCTTCTTCTTCAATCAAATCTTCATCTTCAAGATTCAATACTTCGCCAATTAATAATTCAGTACGACGTTCATCACCAAATTTAGCTTGTAAATCTAACAATTCTTGATAAATAATATCATGAATACGTGAGTCATGAGCCAAAATATCTTCAAAATCAGCGATTGATGCCATTAAATTTTGATATTCTTCTTCAATTTTTTCACGTTCTAAACCAGTTAAACGAACTAATCGCATATCTAAAATAGCTTGAGCTTGTTTATCTGATAAACCATAATTACCCATCAATTGATTTTTAGCAAGTTCACCCGTATTTGAGCTACGGATAATTCTAATAATTTCATCAATATGATCGAGTGCAATTCTTAAACCTTCAAGGATATGTGCGCGAGCACGTGCCTTTTTCAATTCAAATTGCGTACGACGACGGATAACTTTTTCTTGATGTTCAAGGTAATAAACAAGCATTTCCTTTAAACTTAGAACTTTTGGAATACCATTAACGATTGCTAGCATATTAAAACTGAAAGATGTTTGTAATAACGTTAATTTATAAAGGTTATTCAACACAACTGAAGCACTCATATCACGACGAATATCGATCACAATTCGTAATCCTTCACGATCAGACTCATCATTAATATCAGTGATACCTTCAATTTTTTTATCACGAGCTAAATCAGCAATACGTTCAATTAAACGTGCTTTATTAACCATGTAAGGAAGTTCATCAACGATAATACGTTCTTTACCATTCTTTTGTTCTTCAATTTCAACTTTTGAACGAATTGTTATTGTTCCCTTACCTGTTTCGTAAGCTTTACGAATACCAGATTTACCTAGAACAGTAGCCCCAGTTGGAAAATCAGGACCAGGGATAGCCTCCATCAAATCAGCCACAGTTGCATCAGGATTATCCATCAAAATATGTAATCCAGAAATAACTTCTGACAAATTATGTGGCGGAATATTCGTTGTCATACCAACGGCAATACCTGTTGCACCATTAACTAATAAGTTAGGAAAACGCGCAGGTAAAACAACTGGTTCATGTTCACTGCCATCGTAATTATCCATGAAATCAATGGTATCTTTATTGATATCACGCATCATTTCAACAGCTATTTTACTCATTCTAGCTTCAGTATAACGCATAGCAGCAGCGCCATCACCATCGACAGAACCAAAGTTACCATGCCCATCAACTAACATGTAACGGTAACTAAAGTCTTGGGCCATACGAACCATCGCTTCATAAATCGATGAATCACCATGAGGATGGTACTTACCCATAACATCCCCAACAATTCTAGCTGATTTTTTGTATGGTTTATCAGGCGTAATCCCTAATTCACTCATCCCGTATAAAATACGACGATGGACAGGTTTCAACCCATCTCGAACATCAGGAAGTGCACGAGCAACAATAACGCTCATAGCATAATCCAAGAATGATTTTTTCATTTCTCCGGAAAGATTAACATCTTTTATCCGGCTTGTAGCTGGTAATTCTTCTGCCAAAATTTTCAACCTCCTTTACGACTAAGTTTTTAAATATCTAAGTTTTCTACGTAAGTGGCATTTTTTTCAATAAATTCACGTCTAGGTTCTACACGATCACCCATTAACATATTAAAGACATCATTAGCTTCAATGGCATCGTCGACGTTAACACGTAATAAACGACGAGCATCTGGATCCATAGTTGTTTCCCACAATTGAGAAGCATCCATTTCTCCAAGACCTTTATATCGTTGAATAACGGGTTTTGGTGTTGGTGCCAATTGCCCTTGAATTTCTTCTAATTCTTCTTCAGTATCGACATAACGAATCATCTTACCTTGTCTAATTTGATATAAAGGTGGTTGCGCAATATACACGAATCCTGCTTCAACAAGTGGACGCATGTAACGATAGAACAGTGTTAATAATAACGTTCTAATATGGGCACCATCGACATCAGCATCAGTCATAATAATTAATTTATGATAATTAGCTTTTTCAACATTAAATTCGCCACCAAAACCTGTTCCCATAGCTGTAAATAATGAACGAATTTCTTCATTGGCTAAAATTTTATCTAAACTTGCTTTTTCAACATTCAAAATCTTACCACGAATCGGTAAGATAGCTTGTGTTAACCGTGAACGACCCTGTTTAGCTGAACCGCCGGCTGAATCACCTTCGACGATAAATAATTCACTAATTGCAGGATCTTTACTTGTATTATCAGCTAACTTACCGGGTAAGTTACTGATTTCAAGCCCACTTTTTTTACGTGTTACTTCACGAGCATGTTTAGCAGCTACTCGAGCTCTAGCAGCTAATAAGCCTTTTTCTACAATAATTTTAGCTTCTTTAGGATTTTCCATTAAAAACTTAGTAAAATGTTCAGAGAAAGTACGATCAGTAACCGTACGCGCATCTGAATTACCTAATTTTGTTTTTGTTTGACCTTCAAATTGAGGATCTGGATGTTTAATACTGACAACAGCCGTCAATCCTTCACGAACATCTTCACCAGAAAGATTAGCATCATTTTCTTTCATAAGATTATTTTTACGAGCGTAATCATTTATAACCCGGGTTAAGGCTGTCTTAAAACCAGATTCATGAGTACCACCCTCATAAGTATGAATATTATTTGTGAAAGTTAATAAATTACTATGATAATCATCTGTATATTGGAGGGCAACTTCAACAATAATCCCTTTTTGTTCACCTTCAACATAGATAGGTTCTGGGAAAATAACATCTTTATTTTTATTTAAGTATTCAACATAATGCTTAATACCACCGGCATAATGGAATTCTTGTAATCCGGGTCCACCATCACGTTTATCATCAATCGTAATTTTAAGGCCTTTATTCAAGAATGCTAATTCACGAATTCGCGTTGTTAATACTTTAATATCATAGACAGTTGTTTCCGTAAAAATATCAGAATCCGGTACAAAATGAACAATCGTTGCATGTTCATTTTCAGGTGCTTCACCTACAACTGACATCTCTGTTTTAACTTTACCGCGAGCAAAGTCCATACCGTAGACTTTACCTTCACGAATAACCTGAACATCTAGCTCAGTTGATAATGCATTAACAACTGAAGCACCAACTCCATGAAGTCCACCAGAAACTTTATAACCACCACCGCCAAATTTACCCCCAGCATGTAAAATTGTAAAAACGGTTTCAAGCGCTGGACGGCCTGTTTTTGCTTGGATATCAACAGGGATACCACGTCCATTATCACGAACTGTTATACTGTTGTCTTTTTCGACAACAACATTAATTTCATCGGCAAAACCAGCCAATGCTTCATCGATACCATTATCAATAATTTCCCAAACTAAGTGATGAAGACCTTGTGAAGCCGTTGTTCCAATATACATACCGGGACGTTTTCTAACAGCTTCAAGTCCTTCTAAAACTTGAATTTGGCTCGCATCATATTCTTTTGCTTTTTCTTCATGTAATTCTTCTGCTATTTCAGCTTGTTTCTCTTGATCAGTCAACTATATGTTCCTCCTCTTCGAGTAAGTTACCTTGATTAATATGAAAAATCTTAGGTTCATTAATTAACGATCTAGCAATACCACTTAAGTTTGGTGTTGTTAAAAATGTTTGAACCTTATTTTGAATCGTCTTCAAAAGATGTGTTTGACGCATATCATCCAATTCAGAAAGAACATCATCCAAAAGAAGGACTGGATATTCCCCAGTTTCCTCTTTCATTAACTCAATTTCGGCTAATTTGACTGATAATGCTGTTGTTCTTTGTTGTCCTTGAGATCCATATGTTTGAACGTTTTTGCCGTTAATTAAAAAACGCACATCATCACGATGTGGCCCAGCTAAGGTTGTCCCTTGAAATATTTCTTTTTTTATTGATTTTTTTAAATCATTTTGTAATTGCGTATACAACTGTTCAATCGTTTTTTCTGACGCGTTTTCCAAATGAGTGGCATACTCAAATGTTAACGTTTCAGCGGACTGTGTAATCTCTTCTTGTAATTGGTTAGCCCAGAATTCAAGTTGTTTAAGAAATATTAAGCGTTGATGTACAATTTCTGCGCCAAAAGCAGCTAATTGATCAGATAATACATCTAAAAAAACTAAATCTTGGTCTTTTTTATGCTGTAACTGTTTTAGATATTGATTACGCTGTTTCAAAATAGTTCGGTATTGACCTAAATTATATAAATAACGTGCATTAATTTGGCCAAATTCCATATCAACAAATCTTCTTCTTACTGATGGGGCACCCTTTACAAGGGCTAAATCCTCTGGTGCAAACAAAATCACATTGAACTGTCCAATGTACTGTGACAATTTGGCCTGTTCAAGATGATTAACTTTAGCTTTTTTACCTTTAGAATTAATTTGAATCTCGAGTGGCAATGACCCTACTTGCTTATTCACCCGACCTTGGATTATCGCAGCTGTCTTATCCCACTTAATCAACTCTTTATCATTATTCGTTCTATGACTTCGAGTCATTGATAACACATAAATTGCTTCCAATAAATTCGTTTTACCCTGAGCATTTTCACCAAGTAATATATTGATTGCTGGTGAAAATGAGATATTTAAATCTTCATAGTTACGATAATCCCTCAAGGTTAAATTTTCTAGATACATTGATAAGCCTACTTTTCGTCCATTGAATGCATCGTAATAATTGCAATACCTGGAACTTCAATAACATCGCCAGGGTATAATTTACGTCCACGTCGGTCTTCTAATTCACCATTTACAAGGACTTCATTTTCACGTAAAAACCATTTTGCTTCGCCACCAGAATTAATAATTGTTTCTGATTTCAAAACTTGTTGTAGCATCATGTAAGGTGTTTCTAAATAAATATCTGATTTCAATTGTCGTCAACCTCCATTTTCTTCCTTTTCTATTATACCTTTTTTTTCGCAAAATTACAATTTCACATCTCATTTTAAGCCGATTTAAGCGATTTAAGTTTTAATTAGTCTTTTTACTCTAAAATTACTTAAAAGGCTATATTTTTAATTAAATGACTACAATTCACTATTGCCTTATTTTTTTAGTCAAAATCAAACCATAAAATTCATTTCTCACTTTTAATATAATTTACCTAAAAAAATAGAGTAAAAACAGTTTTATTGGCTGCTTTTACTCTATTTTTATTAGTTATTCATACACGAACAATTAATTAGAATGTTCGAACTGGTGTAATTAATTGAATAAATTGCGTTGTATCTTCAGTTGGGACTAAGGTAAATGGTCGTAATGGTTGTGTAAACGCAACTTTAATTTCAGTTTGTCCAAATGATCTTAAAGCATCTTTCATATAGTCTGGATTAAATGAAATTTCAAGATCATTTCCTGATAAATTGCTAAATTCTAATGCTTCCTCAACATTACCAACATCAGGCGAGTTACTATAAATGACAACTTTTTGTTCTGCCGTATTAATCGCTAGTTTAACAACGTTATTACGGCTTTCATGTGATAGTAATGACGCACGTTCAATTGCTGATAATAATTTAGGCGCATTAAACTCAATGTCTGTAGCTGATTCTTTAGGAATTAGACGAGTTGTATCAGGATAATTTCCTTCTAATAAACGTGAATAAAATGAGGTATTTCCAAGAATAAAGAGTACTTGGTTTTCTGAAATACGCATTTCAATATCTGGATTAGAATCGTCAATCATTCGTGATAATTCTACTAAAGATTTACCAGGAATAATAACATCATATTTTGCATCGTTTGCGCCTTCCAATGTAATTTTACGTTGGCTCAAACGATGACTATCTGTTGCGACTGCTAAAAACTCACCATTTTCAATGACAAAGTGAACACCAGTTAAAATAGGGCGACTTTCTTGGTTAGAAACGGCAATAACAGTTTGGCTAATAATTTGTTTTAAGATTGATCCCGAAAAAATTAAATTATCATCAGTATCAATTTCTGGTAAGTGAGGATAGTTATTTGCATCTAACCCATTAATATTGAATGAGGCTGATCCAGAAGTAATCTCAGTTTGATAACCATCAGTCACTGTTAATGAAAAAGTATCTTGCGGTAATTTTTTAACAATTTCGCTAAAGAATCGTGCAGGTAGCACAATTTCACCAGTTGATTCAATTGTTAAGTTATTAGATTCATCTTCAACAGATAAAAAAGTTTCAATAGAAACATCTGCATCACTACCTGTTAAAAGTAAACCAGAAGCAGTTAAGACAACTTTGATACCCGTTAATATAGGAATTGTTGTTTTTGAAGAAATAGCTCTTTGAACATCTGTTAATTGTTTAATGAATGCTGATCGATTAATTGTAAATTCCATAGTAAATCCTCCGGTAAGTTTAGTTATTAATTAAGTAATAAAAGAATAGAAGCAGTAGTAGGGCCTGTTAATCATGTTAAGAAATACGTTGGGACCATGTAAATAAAAGAATTCACATGTGGATAACCTGTGAGTAAACAAGCCGCCTTATCCACAATTGCCCACAACTATTATTGGTTAAGTTCACTCTTAAGATCTGAAATTTGACGCTGAAGTTTGTCATCAGTTTCTAACATTACAGCAATTTTTTCGTGAGCATGAATAACCGTTGTATGATCCTTACCACCAAATTCAGATCCAATCTTAGGTAAGGAATTGTCGGTAAGTTCGCGACTTAAGTACATAGCAATTTGACGTGGCATAACAATTGCTTTAACACGTTTTTTTCCTTTTAAATCGCCCACAGTAACGTGGAAATATTTAGCAACCCGATCTTGAACAATAGCAATTGAAATTTCATTTGATTTATCTTTTAAACTTAAGTTTTTTAAGGCATCGGCGGCTAAACTCGTTGTTATTTCTGAGTTTGATAAGGTCGCGTACGCTTGTACTCTAACCAAAGCGCCTTCAAGTTCACGAATATTCGAATCGATTTGGCCAGCAATATAACTTAATGTATCATCTGGTATTTCAAGATTTTCAGCATCAGATTTATTTCTTAAAATAGCAATTCTAGTTTCTAAATCAGGAGGGGTTATATCAACTGAAAGACCCCATTTAAAGCGAGATATAAGACGTTTTTGTAATTTTGGTATTTCGTTTGGTAAACGATCAGATGATAAGACAATTTGTTTTTTATCATCATATAAAGAGTTAAATGTATGGAAAAATTCTTCTTGTGTTGATTCTTTATCGGCAAAAAATTGAATATCATCCACCAGTAAGAGATCAACACTACGATATTCTTTTCGGAAATCTTCGGGCGTATTATTTCGAAGTGAGTTAATGAAGCCGTTAGTAAATGCTTCACTTGTAACGTATTTTACTTTTGCATCAGGATTGTTTAGAAGCATTTGGTGACCAATTGCGTGCATTAAATGGGTTTTACCCAAACCAACACCACCATAGAAAAAGAGCGGGTTGTACAAGCGGCCAGGTTCTTCAGAAACAACCAAAGCAGCAGCGTGGGCCATCTGATTACCTTTTCCAGTAACGAAGGTACTAAAGGTATATCTATCGTTTAATTTGGCATCACGCATAAAGGTAGGGACATTATCGTTATTAGAGTTTGAACTATTTGATACTGCCATATTTGATTGGCCGCCCGCGGTTAATTCACCCTTTATTTTTAAAACGGGATTGATTTCTTCACCAGTTGATTCGTAAAGAAACGCAACAACTTTTGGTGCTAGATGTTGTATCCAGTAAGTTTTATGTAGCTGGGAGGGTAGCTCAATAATAAGGTCGTTATTAATAAATTGTTTTGGTTCAGCTGATGAAATCCAAGTTTCGTAACTAACAGGGTTGAGTTGCGTTTTGAAATAATCAGTCAGTGAGGACCATAAATTTTCGAGAGTAAGCACAAAAAGCCTCCTTGTTTAAATAAATCGTAACTACAGTTTAGCATTTTAAAGAAGGGTTTTCCACAGGTTTAAAAAAATGTGTAAAAAATAATAACAGGGTCATTAATAAGTTTTCCACAGGGGTGGGCATAAAAAGATAAACCAGTTTTGTTTGCCATGTTATCCACAAATGAGTGATTGAAATAAAGTATGTTATTAAAGGATTTTCATTAGTTATTAACAGTTTTTAGTTAAGGGTGTGTATAACTTATTAACAGGCTGTTTATTGTGAAAAAGTGTGTGTTCCGAGTTGTGGACGACAAGATGTGTTTCACAACTCATCCACAACTAAAAAATAAATAGCGAAAAAGTGTGGATAACTAAATTACATTGAATTCTAATAATTTTCTTTCATAGAAGAAAGAAGTATGGTATTATATTCCGGTAAGTGAAATTGACGTCACTGGTATCTTATTTTTATCAAGATACCGATTAGTTGAAACATTAAGTATTTAAGGAGGTGCCTAAATTATGAAAAGAACATACCAACCTAAAAAACGTCACCGTGAACGCGTGCATGGTTTCCGTAAACGCATGAGTACAAAAGGCGGCCGTAACGTCTTAGCACGTAGACGCCGTAAAGGTAGAAAAGTATTGTCTGCATAGACCACTGATTTCAGTGGTTTTTTTTATTACAAAGATACAGTATCTATTTAACTGGAGATATTACATGAGAAAATCATATCGCGTTAAAAAAGAAGCAGAGTTCCAAACAGTTTTTAAAAAAGGTCAATCTTGTGCGAACCGAAAGTATGTTATATATATGATGGAAAAACCAGAACAAGCTCATTTTAGAGTTGGAATTTCAGTTGGAAAACGTATTGGGAATGCTGTTGCTCGTAATTGGGTTAAACGCCGTATTCGTCAATCGTTGTTAGAATTGAAACCAGATCTTAAACAAGATTGCGATTTTTTGGTTATTGCTAGACCATCTGTTGCTTGGTTGTCGCAAGAGGAATCCAAGAAACAATTAACACATGTTTTAAAAATAGCTAAAATTTTAGACTAATAAAGTGAGCGAGGGTATTCTTGTGAAAAAGAAGAGTAAGCGATTTTTAGTCCTATTAAGTATGTTGGGGTTAATGTTAGTCCTAGCGGGATGTAGTACAACACCAATAACGGAAAATAGTACAGGAATTTGGGATGGCGGTATCATCCTCAGTTTCTCTAGGGCTATTATTTTCCTTTCAAAATTATTTGGTGGGAACTATGGTGTTGGTATTATCATCTTTACCATAATCATTAGGGTTATTTTATTACCATTAATGATTTATCAAACAAAAAGTATGCGTAAAACAGCTGAAGTTCAACCTCAATTGAAGGCACTTCAAGCTAAGCATTCTGGTAAAGATGCTGCAACTGTTCAAAAATTACGTGAAGAACAACAGAAATTATATGCAGAAGCAGGCATTAATCCTGTTGCTGGATGTTTACCATTATTAGTACAGATGCCGATTTTATTAGCTCTTTATCAAGCTATTTTGAGAACGAACGTTTTGAAGACGGGTGAATTTTTATGGTTACAGCTTGGTGATAAAGATCCGTACTTCATCTTACCAATTTTTGCTGCAATCTTAACTTACTTTGTTTCTAAGTTGGGTGTTATGTCCCAACCTGAAGCAAACTCAATGTCAACGATGATGGTTTATGGTACACCAATAATGATTCTTGTGACAGCTGTTAACTTACCATCAGCCTTGTCATTATATTGGGTTATTACCAATGCATTCTCAGTTGGACAAACATTGTTAATTAATAATCCATTTAAAATTACACGTGAACGTGAAGAAAAAGTACGTCTTGAAAAAGAAAAAGTACAGGCTATTAAAAAAGCGAAAAAGAAAGCTTATAAGGGCCGTAACAAAAAGTAATTTTTGAAAACCAAAGTCCATTTAGTGGCTTTGGTTTTTTATTTTGGATATAATTACATAAAAGGTTAACAAGAGGAGGATTAAAATTGAGAAAATTAACAAAATCTAATAATAGAATTATTGCTGGTGTTGTCGGTGGTATTGCTGAATTTTTTAACTGGGACCCAACATTAACAAGAATAGGGTACGTTCTTTTAAGTGTCCTGAGTGCAGCATTCCCTGGTATTATTGTTTACATCATATGTGCAATAGTCATGCCAAATGCATCATCAAACTATAGATAACTAAAAATGCGTAACCAGAATATATCTGGTTACGCATTTTTGTTTCACGTGAAACATTTTAGAAAGTTGCTGTATCTGGATCTTGAGCATGACCAACAACACCATCTAGAGAGTTGATTTCTGCCATGTCTTCATCAGATAATTCAAAATCAAATAAATGAGTATTTTCTTCAATTCTGTCAGCATGAACAGATTTGGGAAGTGGTAAGAATCCATTTTGTAATGACCAACGTAAGGTAACTTGTGCAACACTGCGACCAATACGATTAGCAATTTTAACCATTGTTGGTTCCGTAAAGATAGCACCAGTTCCTAATGGGCTATAAGCTTCTAATTGAATATTATGCTTGTGACAATAATCAATTGTCTCTTTGGGAGTATCACCAGGAGCTAATCTAATTTGATTAATCATTGGTGTAATTGTTTGTGTTTCTTCCAAAATTTTAAAATGACGAGGACGGAAGTTAGAAACACCAATGGCTTTAATTTTACCTTCATTATAAAGATCTTCAAATGCACGCCATGTTTCTTGAAGATGACTTTCCCAATTATCTTCACGATAAGCAGCAGGATTTGGCCAGTGAATCAAGAATAAATCAAGGTAATCAACACCTAAATCTTTTAATGTTCGTGCAAATGCTGTTTGTGTTTCATCGTACGTATGAGCTGTATTAGCTAATTTACTTGTTAAAAAGATATCTTCACGAGCAACACCGCTTTCGGCAATACCTTCTCCAACACTACTTTCATTGTGGTACATTTCAGCAGTATCTAAATGTATGTAACCAGAAGCTAATGCTGATTTTACAGATGCTTTAGCAACATCACCACTTGGTGTTTGCCAAGTACCAAAACCAACAACAGGAATTTTGACACCATTTGCTAATTCATATGTGTCTGTTAATTTATTCATAGAATTAATCCTCCGAGTTTTTATATTTAGTATTTTCATTATAGGCTGAGTCCTATAGATTTTGTCAAATGAAAGAACTTTTCAAAAAAATCGTTCTGAAAAAGGGTATAGATAAGGGGTCAATTAGTGCTATAATATAACGATGATAATTATATTTGGAGGATGAACATGCCCATATTTACTGGAAAAAATGTTGATCAAGCTGTGAGTAACGGTTTGGCTGCATTAAAGCTTGAAAAAACACAGATTGAAATTAAAATAATCAATGAAGGTAAGTCTGGATTTTTATTTTTTGGCCGCAAAAAGGCAGAAGTTGAATTAATTGAAAAAAAAATAACAGAAAAACCAGTAAGCAAGAAAATTATTGATGAAAAAAAAGATAGTGTTACATCAAAGCCTCTAACAGCAGCAGAAAAAGCTGCTAGAAGTCAACTTAATGAAAAAGCAGTTCATGATGTTGGTTATTATTTGGCCGACATTACAGAATTAATGGGTATTGATACAGAAATTAATGTTCAATTTGAGCGCCGTCAGGTAACATATGATTTTAATACGAGTAAACAAGGATTATTAATTGGTAAACACGGTAAAAGTTTAAATGCTTTGCAATATTTAGCACAAGTTAATATGAATCAAAAAGCAGTTAGCAGAATGAATGTTATTCTAGATGTTGGTGGCTACCGTAAACGTCGCGAAGAAACGATTGAGCGCCTTGCAATTAAAGTGGCCAAGGATGTTATTAGAACGGGTGAGACGGTACAATTAGACCCGATGCCTGCTAACGAACGTAAGCAAATTCATTTTTATTTAGCACGAAATAACCGAATCAAAACAACATCGATTGGAACAGAACCTAAGCGCTCAGTAATTGTAGCGCCTAAAAATAAAAAATAGTCAGTAATAGAAGGGAGTCCCCACCCATGGCTTTAAAACATGATCCAGAAAAATTAGAAGATGAACTATGTTTTGCTATTTACACAGCACAAAAAGATTACAATAAATTTTATACAGAATCACTGAAGGAATTTAGCTTAACGTATCCGCAATATATTACGTTACTTTCATTGTGGGAAACGTCACCTGTTATGGTGAAGGAACTTGGTGCGAAGTTACATCTAGATAACGGAACATTAACACCACTTTTAAAACGTATGGAAAAGGATGATTGGATTCTTCGGACTAGAGATCCTGAGGATGAACGCCGTGTGAATGTCTCATTGACTGGAAAAGCTAAAAGAAGTAAACATAGAATTATGAAACAAATGTCGAATTGTTTTACTTCATTTGATATGACTGAAGAAGAATATCTTGGTTATGTTAATGAATTAAAAGTGATTACTAATAAATTAGAAAATCGCGGTATTCGTGGTTAGTGAATTAGAATCATCAAACAGACTTGTTGACAAATGTCGGTAAAAAAAGTATATTATTGGCATTGAACTTAATATTAGATAAAGTAGTGAAGGTGCTTTATCCACGTCCTTTTAGGGCGTGGAGTGGGCCCTTTTTTTGTTTGAAAAAATTTAAAGAATATGATTAATTAACTGCTAATAGAGCACTTGAAGGGAGTATTTAAAGATATGCCAGAATTAACAGAATTTGATACAATTGCCGCTATATCAACACCACCTGGTGAAGGTGCCATTTCAATTGTTCGATTAAGTGGTGAGGATGCCGTTCAAATTGCTAATAATGTATTTAAAGGGAAAAATTTAGGTAACGTTGATAGTCATACCATTAACTACGGACATATTTTAAATCCTAAAACGGATGAAGAAGTCGATGAGGTCATGGTCTCAGTTATGTTAGCACCTAAAACATTTACACGTGAAGATGTGATTGAAATTAACTGTCATGGTGGTATTGTACCAACGAATCAAATTTTACAATTATTATTAAGTAATGGGGCACGCTTAGCTGAACCTGGTGAATTTACAAAACGAGCATTCTTAAATGGTCGAATTGATTTATCTCAAGCTGAGGCTGTTATGGATTTAATTCGTGCTAAAACAGATCGCTCAATGAAAGTTGCACTAAATCAGTTAGATGGTAATTTAGCACGTCTAATCCGCAATTTACGTAAAGATATCGTAGATGTTTTGGCATTAGTTGAAGTTAATATTGATTATCCAGAATACGATGCTGGTGAAGAAATGACGACTAAATTATTGCTTGAAAAAGCACGTGATGTTAAGCAATATGTTCAAGAATTACTACAAACAGCGCAACAAGGTAAAGTATTACGTGAAGGATTAGCTACTGCCATAATTGGTCGACCTAATGTTGGTAAATCAAGTCTTTTGAATCACTTATTACATGAAGATAAAGCCATTGTAACTGATGTTGCTGGAACAACGCGTGATGTGATTGAAGAATACGTTAACGTTATGGGTGTACCTTTGAAATTGGTAGACACTGCCGGTATTCGTGATACAGAAGATAAGGTTGAAAAAATTGGGGTTGAACGTTCGAAAGAAGCGATTGTTCAAGCTGATTTAGTCATGCTTGTTTTGAATAGCAATGAACCTTTGTCTGCTGAAGATAAGCAGCTCATTAAATTAACACAGAATGATAAACGAATTGTTATCTTAAATAAAACAGATTTACCAGAAAATCTAGATCGTAAAGAATTAGAAAGTATGGTTGATCCAACGGAAATTATTTCTATTTCTGTCTTAAATCATGAAGGTGTGAAGCAACTTGAAGAAAAAATTGCTAACTTATTCTTTGGTGGAATTGAAAATAGCCAAACAACAGTTATGATTACTAATTCTCGTCATATTGGCTTGTTAAATCAAGCTGAGACTGCTTTAGATGATGTGATCACTGGGATTGCTTCCGGTATGCCAATCGATTTAGTTCAAATTGACATGACTAGAAGTTGGGAATTACTTGGTGAAATCACTGGTGATAGCTACAAAGATGAATTACTCACAGAATTATTTAGTCAATTCTGTTTAGGTAAATAATTGTTAGTAAATAGGAGAATATAAATGGACATTAAAACTTATGACGGCCCAGATTATGATGTAATTGTGGTTGGTGCTGGACATGCTGGTTCAGAAGCAGCACTCGCTGCTGCACGAATGGGTAATAAAACATTACTTATCACAATTAGTTTAGACATGGTTGCTTTTATGCCATGTAATCCTTCAATTGGTGGTCCAGCTAAAGGAATTGTTGTACGTGAAATTGATGCCTTAGGTGGCGAAATGGGTCGTAACATCGATAAAACTTATGTACAAATGCGTATGTTAAATACTGGTAAAGGTCCAGCTGTTAGAGCATTACGGGCACAAGCTGATAAACATCTTTATTCAAGTGAAATGAAACATACAATGGAAAAAGAAGAAAACCTAACGTTACGTCAAGGAACAGTCGATAGTTTAATTGTTGAAGATGGCGAATGTCATGGTGTTGTAACAAATACTGGGGCAAAATACCGTTCTAAAAGTGTTGTTTTAACAGTTGGAACGGCTGCTCGCGGTAAGATTATTATTGGCGAATTGAGTTATTCATCAGGTCCTAATAATTCACAACCTGCAATTAAATTATCTGAAAATCTTGAAGCTCTTGGATTTGATTTAGAACGTTTTAAAACTGGAACACCACCTCGTGTTGATGGGAATACAATTGATTACAGTGTGACTGATGAACAACCAGGGGATGTTGAACCTAACCACTTTAGTTTTGAAACACCTGATGAAGATTATATTGATGTTAAAAATCAATTATCTTGTTGGTTAACGTATACCAACTTGAAAACGCATGAGATTATTAATGCTAACCTTGATCGTGCACCTATGTTCTCAGGAATTATTAAAGGTGTGGGTCCACGTTACTGTCCATCTATTGAAGATAAAATTGTTCGTTTCTCTGATAAACCTCGTCATCAGCTCTTCTTAGAACCAGAAGGCCGTTCAACGGACGAATTTTACGTTCAGGGCCTTTCTACGTCAATGCCGGAAGAAGTCCAACAAGATATTATTCATTCAATTAAGGGCCTTGAAAACGCTGAATTAATGCGTCCGGGTTATGCGATTGAATATGATGTCGTGGCTCCTTATCAATTACGACCAACGCTTGAAACTAAATTAGTGAAGAATTTATATACCGCTGGTCAAACAAACGGGACTTCTGGATATGAAGAAGCTGCTGGACAAGGAATAATGGCAGGAATTAACGCTGGGTTACGTGCTTTAGGCCGCGAAGATTTTACGTTAAATCGAAGTGACGCTTATATCGGTGTTATGATTGATGATTTAGTAACAAAAGGGACAAACGAACCTTATCGTCTATTAACATCTCGTGCTGAATATCGCTTAATCTTACGTCATGATAACGCTGATTTACGTTTAACTGAAAAAGGATATGATATTGGTTTAATTTCTGAAAAGAGATTAGCTATTTTTAAAGCTAAAAAAGCTGAAATTGAAGCCGAAAAAGCTAGATTACAATCATTCCGTATTAAACCTACTGAAGATGTGAATGCATTCTTAGCAGAACATAATAGTGCCGCTTTGAAAGATGGCGTGTTGGCTAATGAATTTTTACGTCGCCCTGAGGTAACTTACGCAGACATTGAGAAGTTTATTCCAGGTCCTGACCATGAATTAGACCATAGAATTATTGAACAAGTAGAAATCCAATTTAAGTACGAAGGCTATATTAAAAAAGCACAAGAAAAAGTTGCGAAGTTAAAACGTATGGAAGCTAAAAAAATTCCAACAAATATTGATTACGATTCTATTGAAGGAATTGCGACGGAAGCGCGTCAAAAATTCATTAAGATTCAACCAGAAACATTAGCTCAAGCTAGTCGTATTAGTGGTGTGAATCCTGCTGATTTATCAATTCTTGCTGTTTATATTGAACAGGGTAAGATTGCTAAAGTTAATAATTAATAGTACAGAAATGCAGAAAAGGCACCAATCAAGTATACTTGATTGGTGCCTTTTTAACTTTTTATAATTAGGTTAAGCAATAAACTTAAAATCCAGCTGCAGAGATGATTGAAGCTATGTTGGCTGCTAAACTGACAGCAAATACTGACATAACAATCATGAAAACTAAAGCTAATAGAAGTTGTCCAATGACAACGCCGTAAAGTTTATCTATTTTAAGTGGATTTGTATCAATAATCATCGATAAAATGAAAGCAATACTCATGATAAGGGCCATTAAAGCATACATGAATACAGCAAGGCCTCTCATTCCAAGTAGCATGAAAAGCATACTAAGGACAGCTAATACAAGATTGATCATGAGGTAGTGTGTAAAGCGATTTGTAAATGAAAGTAAGGTATCACTCTTATCGCCTAAAACAACATTACGAACAAAAAATCCAATTAGTATGTAAAAGGCAAAAGCTAGTAGTGTTAAGAAAAATAATTTTGCGTAGACACTACTGTCAATTGTTGGCGCATAGGTACTTTGAGTGTTAAAGAGTCCTGAAAATAGACTTGAATTAACAGATTTAGCAACATTATCCATTATTAATTTTACAAAAATATCATTAAATATGGCGAATAAAATAATTGTCGTAAAGCCGAAATATTTATGACCATTTTCTAAAATTGTGGGATGTTTAATGGCATTTAAGAAATAAGACCAATAATTTGATGCGAATGTTTTAGCTTGTTCAATATTCTCATTTTGAGCTTTAGTATCTTGTTGTTGCGTGTATTGTTGTTGGAATTTTGTTGGTTCTTGTACGTTTTGTGATTGTGTTGCGGCCGTTTCTTGGGCTGGTTTAATGGAAAAGGCAAATCCACAGTTTGTACAAAATTTTACATTTTCTGGTTGTTGTGAACTACAGTTTGGGCATGTTTTCATGATTATTTCCTCCAAAGTTTAGTTGTCTTCAATTTTTTCACTAATTTTTTTAGCGGGTGTAATTGACTTGATTAAGAAGTCATCGTTATTAGAATAATTAACTTTAGCAGTATATCTAAATACTTGTGTTTTAGTTGAATAATTATCGTCACTATCAGTGAAATCGAACGTATAAGTAACATCATAAGCGACATCAAATTTATTTTTATCTGTCGGTGTTACTGATAATACTTTAGCGTCATAAGAGACACTACTGATTGCATCATCATCATGATAATTTTTAGCAATAGTCACCCATGCCTTGGCATCTGCATTGCTTGAGCCATTAACAAAGAAACTGCCTATTGAGCCATAACTATCATTTGAATCCTCATTAGAGTCATCACCATCGATAGTGTAGTCATCAATTTGGGTAAATAAATTGTCTATATAACTTTCTGCATCATCTAGAGTTAACATATTAGGAAAATTAATATTGAATAAATTGCTACTAGAACTATCTTGAAAGCCATTTTCATCTGTATTATTTAAAGTTACGTCGTTATCATCATCGCTACCTGAAATTTGGTATTCACTGGTAACGAGAGTGTTGTCTCCGACCTTTTCTTTAAGCTGCAATCGATTGTTTCCAGAAGAGGCAATAGGGCCAATTGTTGCAGAACCATCATCATCAGTTGTACCAACTTTTTTAGAATTAACATAGATATCAGCATTTGCGATACTTTTAATTCTAAAAGTAAGTGTACTTAAATCTAAATTGACGTTAGAAGTTGAACTAGTGAGCGTCTCAGTCGATTTATTATTTAGTTTAGTACCATCAATAGAGCCAGCTGCTTCTATTGTGTAGTTACCGGGAACTAGATTTGAGATTGTTTTACTGTAATTATCAGAGTCAGCTGTAGCAACTTTTTTATCATTCATCTTGATAACAGCCCCAGAGCTATTCGTTGATAAGTTAACGGAAACGGTTGAAAAGTCAGCCGTATATTTAGGGAATAATAACCAATGTTTACCATTTTCTTTTAAATGAAAATGTGTTGAAGTGCTTGCTCCATTGGTTAATTCGTTTTTAAAAGTTTTAAGAGAGTCTGTACTACCCCATGCATCTGATGCAGGTTTCATAGACTCATCAGTAATTTTTAATGCCGTATCCGATGTTGAAAAATAAGCTTCCATGTTTTTATCGGTTTTTAATGCATCTGTAATTCGTTCAATTTGATTTTCTTTTGAGTAATATTTTGTTCCAGCATAGTAGCCAACAACAATAATAAGAGCGATAATACCAATCAAAATTCTGATGAATTTTGTTTTACCTGAGATGGGTAATTTAGGATTTGCAGTTCGTGTTTGTGTAGGTGGCATTTGTTGTTGTGTTGGTTGAACCGGCGTAACAGGTTGCTGTGACGCAACTGAATTAACACGTAAATCAAAATTACAATTAGGACAGAAATTACCATCCTTAGGAACTTCACTTCCACAATTAGGACAGAATTTTTTTGTCGTACTCCCAGATAAATCATCTGAAGGCGCATAATAGATTTGTTCTTTTTTAATCATTGGATCTCCTTTTTAACTACCTTAATAATATGATTAACTTTGACTACTTAACTAAAAGTTACCAAATCTAGTGTATACATAGCGAGTTTTAGTTTATAAAATAATGGCTAACTCAATCGCATAAAATAGGATTTTAATCATTGGTACTTATGTATTTTTTTAGGTTGTTAGATGCAGAATTAGTAATACCCCCCGTGGCCTCCTTAGATTTAAATTACTAAATCAACGAATAAAGACAAACCTTAAACGAAACTTAAGTTATTTTATCAGCTTAAAAGGTTTTTGTATATATATATATATTAAAAAAAGATAAGCTATAATCTGTTTGATTGTTTTAAAAACCTTTACCATAAAGAGAACCTTTCTGATTAGGAGTTTAATATGCTTAAAAAAATAGGAATTTTAATTCGTGCTAAACGAAAATTATTGAATATGACCATTGAGCAACTGGCTGAAAAATCAAAATCTTCTGTTAGTTTAATTTCTTTGATAGAGCGAGGTAAGTTAGATAATATTAAAATAAAAAAATTATCAGATATTGCTGAAGCGCTGGATATGACGTTAGCTGACTTCTTTACTAATCAAAATTTAAAAGGTGTTGCAACGCTGGATTTGATTAATTATCTTGCTTCTTTACCCAAAGAAAAAAGAGAAGCGACAGCTGAATTATTGCTTAAAGTAATCCGTTTATAAATGATTATCATTAATGATTGACCATGCTATTTCTTCAATAGTGTGGTCAATTTTTTGTGCTTGATAGGCTGAGACTAAATCAATTTGTTTGGTAGGTAAATCTAAAGTTAAAATATCAAAATTGTGAAAATCAATCCTATGGTTACTAAAGTCATAAATTAAAAATTTTAAATCTTGTAATACCTTCAAATTATCGTGTATATCTATCCCATTCATAAATAAAATCTCCCTTACTAAAAAACTGTATAAAAAAAGCATTAGCTTTTATTAGCTAATGCTTAGATTACAACAAAAATAGTTAATTTATAAGACTGATATTAATAAAAATTAATTCTAACGATAGTACTGAGTTTTGTCAATATGACATAAATTAAAGGTTTATCCTTTTAAGTAGATTAATTAATTTAAGTAAGTATTGAAGTAATAATTATTTAAAAAGCTGTTGAAAAATAGACAGTAAAAGGAGCAACAAAATAACTATAAAATGACGATTTTTATGAAGCATTATGATAGCAATGAATTCACGCAAGAACGCATTAGGTAAAAAATACCATGGCGTTTTCCCGCCAATGCCTTGAGCATTTACACCAACCATTCGTGCAAATATTGCAGCACGAAAGATATGGTAGTTATTTGAACTGAATAAAATATGATCCCCTCTATGATCAAGATCAATTATTTTTTTTGAGAAACGCATATTTTCAAAAGTCGTTGTTGATTTGTCTTCTAGTAATGTAAATTCTTCTGGATAACCACTGTCGATGGCCCATTTTTGCATTGCCTGTGCTTCTGAAATAGACTCATCATTACCTTGCCCACCTGAAAAAATAATAATCGGGCGTTTACCGCCTAATAGTATTTGTTTGTCCGCAAAATTGGTAGCACGTTTGATTCTGTTGGCAAGTAGTTTACTAACTTTATAACCGTTGATTAAACCTGCACCTAGTACAATGATGTAGTCTTGATCATATTTTGGACGTCGTAAGCTATATAAAATACTAACAGACAAGAAATTTAAAAAAGCGAACATAAGATATAAGCCAGTCAACGAAGCAAAATTAAATGGTAATTGAAGATACCAAGGCCACGTACTGATTAAAGGTGTCACAAACCAGCGAATGATAAGAACAATAGCAAGTAGTAGTCCAAGCATGTTAGCTAATGAATAACTTTCACGTTTAAAGACTAGTCCAGTATTAATTAATAAAAATGGAATAGTTGCAATTGAAAGTAATATCAAACCTATAGCGCCAACAATGATAATAAAAACAGCGCTATTTTTCATAAAATTGATAGGGGAAGTAGCGAGTACACCTATTAAAGAAATGACAAATATATTGAACAGAAATCCATTAATTAATTGACGTGGTTCTTTGTGAAAGCTGATATACCAAATAGCTAACAATAAAATAGGTAGTAACAGTATTAGATAGTCCATATGAATTCCTCCGAAGTAATAGATAATAAACTAATTCTAGCATATTTTTGAATAAATAAGGTACTAATAAATTTATATTTAACCGTTTACATGGACGTTAACATATGATATATTATTCACATGAACAAAATATCATATGAATAATATATCATATAGAGGAGATGCTATAATGGTCACACTATTAGGTTCAACTGTACTCGCATTCATTTCAACAAATATCGATTATCTTTTAATTCTAATTATTATTTTTGCTAAGTATAAAAATAAACATGAAGAAAAATTAATATTTATAGGAGAGCTACTTGGTAGTGGGACGCTTATAGCAGTTAGTTTGATTGCTGCCTTTTGGTTAAAACTGATTCCTGAAGAATGGATCTTAGGATTTTTGGGACTTATTCCGATTATAATGGGTATAAAAATGTATTTTAGTGATGAAGATGAGGGTAATGAGGTCCGGGAGAAATTAGGAAAACCGGGTCAAGGCATAATTTTAAATGTAATTATGATTACTATTGCAACTTGTGGACCAGATAATCTTGCTATCTACGTCCCATTTTTCACGACATTATCTATTAGGGATGTACCTATTGTACTGATGCTATTTTTTATATTCTTATGTATCATTACATGGTTGAGTAAAATGATTACTAATTTACCTAAAATCCAAGAATTTTTTCAAAATTTTGGTAATTTAATCACTCTAATTGTTTATGTTTTCTTAGGTCTATATATATTATTAGAAAGTGGTACTATTCAGCACTTTATGTAGGAGGAAAATAATGCAACCGTACAATGAAATTCCAAAAAGTGAACTTGATGAATCAATTATGATAACTAAGCTATTGAATAATCGAATAAGATTACAATTAATCTATTTATTGGAACAACATGAATATAATGTAACTGAATTATCAAAGATACTTAATGTTGAACAAACAAACTTATCTCATCAATTAAGTTTATTAAAAACGCATCAAATAATTAGTCAGAGACGAGAAGGAAAGTTAATGTACTATCAAATTGACGATCCGCATATTATTGAAACTATGACAGCGCTGTTGCAACATGCAAAACACGTTGCAAATGGAAAACCTTATTAAATAGAAACGTAAGAAAAAGAGATTAACTTCAAATTGAAGTTAATCTCTTTTTTGATTTTTAAAATCTGTAGTGGTTACTATGGACCCTAACGGATTTGAACCGTCGACCTTCTACTTGCGGAGCAGACGCTCTCCCAACTGAGCTAAGGGCCCGAATAGCTTTATAATACACCAAATAGCCAAAATTAAAAGAAAAAGTTAGTTTTGCTTCTATGTATTTATGCCATTTTAAAATGTTTCACATGAAACATTTTAAAATGAGTAACGATTTTTAAAGATAAAAGGTTTCAAATATCACTTGTTAATAGTAGGGTAAAAAGCATTAAATACCAGTTTTTGATTAATGATGAATAAGCCGAAGAGTATAAGATTTTTGTTTTTAAATAGCAGACATAATCTTATGATGGCGTGATGTGAAGATATTTCCAAACATTAATAATTATTCGATTAATACTCTTTTAGAAGGAACAAATAATAAAATTCAGATTTCTAACGGACTTATTTCCAATCTTAGCAACTTTTATAGATTCCGAACCAGAATACTTTATATATTAAAATCCATAAAAAAAGGTCCCACTCACTTAGTGAGTGGGACCTTCATAATATTATTTATTAACAGTACCAGCAAATGAAGCAGGGTAATATGCTAATGCACCAATTTTAACATTTTGACCAGGTTCTGGAGCAGCGATATATTGGCCACCACCTAAGTAAATACCAACATGGTATGTAGAACCTTGAGCTCCCCAGAATAATAAATCTCCAGGTTGAGCAGCAGCAGTTGATTTCTTAGAAACATTTGATTCTTGTCCAATAGTATTACGGTTTAAGTTAATACCAACTTTTGCGAATACATATTGTGTGAATCCTGAACAATCAAAACCAGAAGGAGTTGATCCACCCCAAACATAAGGAGTACCTATGTATGCTTTAGCAACAGAGATAACTTTGCTTGCTGAGTAGCTTGCTGTTTGTGTTGTAGAGCTTGCAGCAGCAGTATTAGCTGTTGAAGTAGTATTAGAACTTGCAGCAGCAGTATTAGTTGTTGAAGTAGTATTAGAACTTGCAGCAGCAGTATTAGTTGTTGAAGTAGTATTAGAACTTGCAACAGCAGTGTTAGCTGTTGAAGCAGTATTAGAACTTGTAGCAGCCTTAGGTGTTGAAGTAGCATTAGAAGTTACAGCAGCTTTAGGTGTTGTTGTAGCTTTTGCAGGTGTAACAACTTTTTCAGCAGTTGTAGAAGCTACTTTAGCCATTGAACCTGTTAAGTTTAATGTTTGGCCAGGGTTAATCATTGAATTAGAAGATAAACCATTAGCATCACATAGTGCTGAGATAGTAATACCGTTTGATTGAGCGATTGACCATAATGAATCGCCGTTTTTAACAGTAACAGTCTTATTATTTGTAGTAGATGCTGCTTTAGGTGTAGCTGTTTCTACTTTAGGAGTTGCAGTAACTGATTTAGCAGCACTTACTTCTGCTTTAGGAGTTGTAGCAACTGGTTTAGCAGTACTTGTTTCTACTTTAACAGTTTTAGCTGGTGTTACTTTAGCGGGAGTAACAGTAGTACTTGCAGCTACCGCTTTTGAACCAGTTAATGTTAAATTTTGACCGGGTAAGATAAGTGCTGAGTTATCAGCAAATCCATTAGCCGAACGAAGTGCTGAGATTGAAATGCCATTTTCTTTAGCGATTGACCATAATGAATCACCATTTTTAACAGTAACGGATGTTTTATTTACTGAAGTATTAGTAGTAACGATAGTACTTGTTTTAGCTGAAGTACTTTTTTGTGTTGAGCTTGCTTTAGCGTTGCTATCCTTTTCAGGAATATTTAATGATTGACCACTTACAATAATATGAGAATTTGCGTCAATATTGTTTAAAGTTTCGATTGTTTTGATTGAAACGCCATACTTCTGAGAAAAAGCCCAAACAGTATCGTTTGTTTGAACTTTAACTGTTGCTGCATCAGCAGTTGCGTTAGATGCAAGAAGGAGGCCAGCGGTACCAACTGTACCGAGTAATAATGATTTAAGTGTGTTATTCAAGTTGAGTCACATCTACTTTCTTATTTTATTGGATTTATACTACAGTAACTATTGTAACCGGTTAGTGTTGCAATCAAATACAAAAACTATTACAACTTAGCATGATTTTGTAATATATACTAAGTAATGTTTATATATCAATGATAATGATGATTTATGTATTTAACTTATAATTTATTTAATTTAGTAAATCCCATGTGCAATAATGGTTTAGAACACTTTCAATATATTTTAAATTAAAATATATTGCCCCCCGATGTTACAAAGATATTACAGAAACCTTATGTTTCTATACTACTAGAACTAATTAAAACTATACCAGTCGTTTTACATGGTTGCAAATGAAATTTTAAGTTTTAATAGAAAGGGATTTCATTGTCTGGTATCATTTGAATTATTGGATATTGAAAGTCCTTAAATAGTTGGCGTATAATTAACTAAATAAGGGGATAAAAAATATAATGATTAGGTGGAAATATGAAAAGAATAGTTAAAGAAATAATGAGTTGGATTATACCGATTGCAATCGGTTTAATAATCGCGATGCTTTTAAAAACATTTGTTGTCACAATGGTACGTGTTGATGGGCCATCGATGCAACCTAACTTAGTTAATAATGAGCATGTTGCTGTTGTTAAAGTTATTGATATTAAGCGCTTTAGTACTGTTGTTTTTGATGCATACGGCGTAGATCCTGATGCAACTGAGGGTCAAGAGTATGTTAAACGTGTTATTGGAATGCCTGGTGATACAGTAGAATTTAAAAATGATCATGTCTATGTTAATGGTAAAGAAATTGAAGAACCTTATATTTCAACTTATCAAAAAACAGTAGGGACAAGGGTTCAGAACATAAATGCTAAAAACTGGACATTCAAGTCATTGGCTGTAGATAATCAATGGGCTAAAGATACTTCAGCTATCAGAGTACCTTCAGATAAATATTTTGTTCTAGGAGATCATCGTTCAGTATCTAATGATAGTCGTTACTGGGGGTTCGTTGATAAGTCGAAAATTCAAGGTGTTGTAAAAGTACCATTCTGGAATTTTAATAAGGCTGATCATAAATATATTTATTAATTGCATTAAAAATGCAGAAAAATAATTCGATTGAAGAGGAGATTTTATTATGACAAAAACACCAATTATTTTAGATTGTGATCCAGGACATGATGACGCATTAGCGTTAATGATGATTATTGCTTCACCAGAATTTGATTTACGTGCGGTGACAACATCCGCTGGAAATCAAACACCTGATAAAACATTTGATAACGCTTGTCGACTACTAACATTGATGGAACGGACAGATGTTCCAGTTGCTAGTGGAAATAAAAAACCTTTACTACAAGAATTAATGATTGCCGATGCCGTTCATGGAGATACTGGTGTTGATGGAACAGAGTTACCTAAATCTGAAATTCCAGCAACTAATTTAACAGCAATTGAGTTAATTGCAGAAACATTATCTAAAAGTGCTGAAAAAGTTACAATGGTTGTCACGGGCCCAATGACGAATATGGCACTATTTTTAGCTGTCTATCCTGAATTAAAAAATAAAATTGAAAAAATTGTCTTTATGGGTGGCTCAACGGATGTTGGAAATGTTAAACCTGGTTCAGAATTTAATATTGCCGTGGACCCAGAGTCAGCAAAAATGGTTTTAAATGACTCTATTCCAATGGTTATGGCTGGATTAAACTTAACTCATCAAGCACAAATTTTAGATTCTGAAATTGAAGAAATTGGTAAGATTAATAATAAAGTAGCGCAATCAGCCTACGGGTTATTGAAATTTTATGGTATTTACTATGGTCAAGAAAAATGGGGATTCGACGGTATTCCATTACATGACCCTTGTACAATTGCTTGGATGTTACATCCTGAATTATTCACAAGTGAAAAGTACCATGTTGATGTTGAGGTGAATGGTGATCTTACTAAAGGTGAGACAATCGTTGATAAATTTGATTTATTGGGATTAGAAAAAAATACAGAAGTCTTACTATCAATTGACCGTGCAAAATTTGTCGAATTATTAATTTCAAAACTTAAAAAATTTGATAAATTAGTAGGATAGAGAATCTTACAGTTGGCTTGTATTTCTGGCCTAAATACGTTAAAGTTAAACAGGACGTGAAACATCGTTTTGTTTCACAAATAACGGAGGGCCAGTCATATGAATCCAGAAGAATTTCGTCAAGCATTAGCTGAAAAAGACATTAATTTAACAGACAGACAAATGGCACAATTTGAAACATACTATGAATTTTTAGTAATGACAAATGAAAACCTTAATCTGACTGCTATTACAGAAAAATCAGACGTTTATTTGAAACATTTTTATGATTCTTTAACGCCTGCTTTTTATTCAAAAGAAATACAAAGCGAGCCCTTATCTATTTGTGACGTCGGCGCAGGTGCCGGCTTCCCTTCAATTCCACTGAAGATTGCTTTTCCGCAATTAACGGTGACTATTGTTGATTCGTTGAATAAACGTATCAACTTTTTAAATGAATTGGCGGACAAATTAGATATTACAGGGGTTGCTTTTTTTCATAATCGTGCTGAAGAATTTGCAGGTAAAAAAAGTTTATATAGAGAACAATATGATATCGTGACAGCTCGTGCTGTTGCAAGATTGAGCGTACTATCTGAATTGTGCTTACCTTTAGTTAAATTAAATGGTCAATTTATCGCTCTCAAAGCTCAAAAAATGGACGAAGAATTAGTCGATGCCGAATATGCTATCAAGCTTTTAGGTGGTCAAGTTGTGGCTAATCATGAATTTACTTTACCAATTTCAGATGACGAACGTCATCTATTAGTCGTTGATAAAGTCAAATTAAGTCCTAAAAAATACCCTAGAAAAGCGGGTGTACCTGGACGTACCCCACTTGTAAATAAGATATAGTCAGGAGGTCGTCGGAAAATGGCATTTTCATTTTTAGGAAATCGTAAAAATCAACAAGAACAAGAAGATGAAACGAATCAAACGAAGGTTAGTGACATTTCTGTTACGACTATTGTACCCAATCGCTTCCAACCTCGTCGTGTCTTTGATGATCAAAAAATTGATGAATTAGCACAAACCCTTAAAGAACACGGGTTATTGCAGCCTATTATTTTGCGAGAGTATGAGACTGGAAAATATGAGATTATTGCTGGGGAACGTCGTTTTCGGGCAGCATCTTCATTAGGATGGAAAAAAATTCCGGCAATTGTTCAGAAAATGGACGACGACCAAGCGGCTTCGATGGCACTAATTGAAAATTTACAACGTGAGGAACTAACAGCAATTGAAGAAGCAGAGGCCTACAGTAAACTAATGAGTTTAAACCACTTATCACAGTCAAAATTAGCTGAAGATATGGGTAAAAGCCAAGCATTTGTTGCTAATAAATTGCGTTTATTAAAATTAGAACATGACGTACAAACGTCCATTATGGCGCAACAGATATCCGAACGTCACGGAAGAGCAATGGTTAGTTTATCAGCTAGCAATCAAAAAAAATTATTAAAACGTATTTTAAAAGAGAAATTAACAGTGAAAGAAACCGAAAAGTTAATTTCAGCTAATAAAATTAAACCAGAATCAAAAGTGTCTGAAAAGAAAAACACGAAAAAAGGTAATCCTGATAAAAGATTAGTGATTAATACCCTAAAACAAGCGGTTCAAGTTATAGAAAATAACGGTGTAACGATTAAATCAAAACAAGAAAAAACTGATTCAGGGTATCGCGTTATTATTGATGTGATTGAATCAAAAAAGGAGGGTTAATCAAACATGGGAATTGTTATTTCATTAGCAAACCAAAAAGGTGGCGTTGGTAAAACAACAACGAGTGTGAATTTAGGCGCTTGTTTAGCCGAGCTAGGCAAGCGTGTTTTATTAATAGATACGGATGCTCAAGGAAATTCAACAAGTGGTGTTGGTATTGAAAAATCAACAATAAAAAAAGATATTTATGATGTTTTAGTTAATGAATTTCCAATTAAGGAGACAATTCTAGCTACTAGTCATAAAGGATTAGATATCGTTCCGGCAACCATTCAATTGGCTGGTGCTGAGATTGAATTAACACCGCAAATGGCTCGTGAAACAAGATTATTGGATGCCGTTAAAACAATTGAAGATCAGTATGATTATATTTTAATAGATTGCCCGCCATCACTTGGATTGATTACAATTAATGCCTTTACAGCTAGTAAATCAATTTTAATTCCTGTTCAAAGTGAATACTATGCTTTGGAAGGTTTAAGCCAATTGCTTAACACAATTCGTTTAGTTCAAAAGCATTTTAATCCAGATTTAGCCATTGAAGGCGTTTTAATGACAATGTATGATGCACGTACAAATTTAGGCGCAGAAGTTGTGTCTGAGGTGCAAAAATATTTTGCAGAAAAAGTCTACAAGACAATTATTCCGCGAAATGTCCGCTTGTCTGAAGCACCTAGCCATGGGATGGCAATTATTGATTACGATCCTAAGTCGAAGGGTGCTCAAGTCTATATGGAATTGGCAAAGGAAGTGTTAAAAGCGCATGGTAAATAATAAAAAAGGTCTTGGAAAAGGGATTAACGCGTTATTTCAGGATGAACTTGATCAATATGATGATACAAAAGAATCTGTTGTTCGTTTAAACTTAGCTGAAATTCGCCCTAATCCTTACCAACCTCGTAAAACATTTGATGAAGATGCCCTAAAAGAATTAGCTGCGTCTATCAAAAAATCAGGTGTCTTCCAACCAATTATTGTAAGAGAATCAGTCATTAAGGGTTATGAAATCATTGCAGGAGAACGTCGTTTCCGTGCGTCTAAATTAGCAGGACTAACAGATGTCCCTGCAATTATTAGAACGATGACAGAAGAAGCAATGATGGAAGTTGCTATTTTGGAAAATTTACAACGTGAAGAATTGTCTCCTTTAGAAGAGGCAGAAGCTTATAACATGTTGATGGAAAAATTAAACTTAACGCAGTCACAAGTTTCAGAGCGATTAGGCAAAAGTCGTCCTTATATTGCTAATTATTTGCGTTTATTAGGATTGCCCAACTCAGTTAAAGAATTACTCCAAGTTGATCAGTTATCGATGGGTCAAGCAAGAACATTGCTGTCACTTAAAGATAAACAAAAAATTGGGGCATTAGCTAAAAGAACAGTTAAAGAAAATCTAACTGTTCGTGAGTTGGAAAAAGTAATTGCCCAAATGAACGGCGAAATTAAAAAGAATACTAAAAAAGTGAACGAAGTTGAAAAATCAATTTATGTTCAACAAAGTGAGAACTTGTTAAAAGAAAAATTTGGAACACAAGTTTCTATCCAACAGAGCAAAAAAAATCATAAAGGTAAGATAGAAATTGACTACTTATCAACGGATGATTTGAACCGTATTTTGGACTTACTTGATATTTCACTAGACTAGGAGGTTAGTCAGTATGTATGACTTACATGATATTGTTGAAATGAAAAAACCACATCCTTGTGGGACTAACCGCTGGGAAATCGTGCGAATGGGAATGGATATTCGCATTAAGTGTTTAGGATGCGGGCACCTTATTCTATTACCTAGACGAGAATTTGAAAAAAAGATGAAAAAAATGTTAGAAAAAGCAACAACAGAAGATAATACAAAATAAATGAAAAGAGTGACGTCTAATTATGGCATTAACGGCAGGAATCGTAGGATTACCAAACGTAGGTAAATCAACTTTATTTAACGCAATTACAAAAGCAGGCGCGGAAATGGCTAATTACCCATTTGCGACAATCGATCCAAACGTTGGGATGGTTGAAGTTCCAGATAAACGATTAGCACGTATCGATGAAGTAGTCCCTGCTAAAAAAATTATTCATACAACTTTTGAATTTACGGATATTGCCGGTATTGTTAAAGGCGCAAGTAAAGGTGAAGGACTTGGTAATAAATTTTTAGAAAATATTCGTCAAGTTGATGCTATTGTGCACGTTGTTCGTGCATTTGACGATGATAATATCACACATGTTTCTGATAAAGTGGATCCAATGGACGATATTGAAACAATCAACTTAGAACTTGTTTTTGCAGATTTAGATAGTGTGACAAAACGTTATGCTAAAGTTGAAAAAGTGGCTAGAACAAAAGATAAAGATGCGTTGGCTGAATTCAGTATTTTACAAAAAATCAAACCAGTTCTTGAAGCTGGACATGCCGTTCGCTCAATTGAATTTGATGAAGAAGAAGAAAAATATGTTAAAGGTATGTTTTTATTAACGAACAAACCAGTTCTTTATGTCGCTAATATTGCTGAAGATGACATGGCTGACCCAGATGCTAATAAGTATGTAAAATTAATTGAAGCCTTTGCAAAAGAAGAAGGTTCAGAATGTTTAGCCGTTTCTGCTAAAACAGAAGAAGAAATTGCTGAACTAGATGATGAAGATAAACTTGATTTCCTTGAAGCTGCTGGTGTTGAAGAATCAGGACTTGATCGCTTAATCAGGGCATCTTATAAATTACTAGGTTTAGCAACTTTCTTTACTGCTGGTGGTGCCGAAACACGAGCATGGACCTTTAAACAAGGGATGAAAGCACCTCAAGTTGCCGGAATTATCCATTCAGATTTTGAACGTGGATTTATCCGTGCTGAAACAATGTCATTTGCTGATTTAGATAAAAATGGAAGCGTCGCAGCAGTTCGTGAAGCTGGTCGTTTACGTTCCGAAGGTAAAGAATATGTCGTACAAGATGGCGATATTATTGAGTTCAGATTTAACGTCTAAATAAAATAAGTCAGTAGGGGTTGTTAGTCATGTCAGAAGAAAACAAAGTCGAAGAAACATCAGTTGAAGAGAGAAATGCGACAGCTGCAGCAAAACAAAAAGAACATTTAGAAAAAGAAACGAAGTTACAGGATAAAGGACCCTTTGCGGGATTAACGAAGCGTAATGAAGATTATGTTTACCGTTTAAATAGTATTTTGAAAGATTCAAAAATTAATGATGAAAAACGAAATACGGTCATTGGTGAAATTGTTGCAGAACTTCGCACCGAACAGCATAAAGGTGTAACAGCAACTAAACTATATGGTCCTGTTAGTACAAAAGCAACTGATATCATTATGGGCCCACAGAAAAAAGCTGCAGAACCAACAAGTAGTTTTTGGTTAACAGCTTTAGATAATGGGTTGATGATGTTATTAATTTTTGCTGGTATGTACGGTGTTATGGGATTAATGAGTAAAACAAGTACGCAAGCAGAAGCTTCTGGTGCTGGTGGATTATTAAC
Source organism: Dellaglioa sp. CoH-57-MRSF-17 (assembly GCF_056782015.1). The sequence continues at coordinate 99,586 of NZ_JBXAXY010000001.1, forward strand.
ACTACTAATCACATCAATTTTGGGTGGTATTGGAGCAGCGCTCTTCTACAAAAAATATGGCCCAAACGTCAAAAAAGAAGACAAACCAGCTTTCTGGGTTACATTACTAGTATTTGTAGCCTTTCTTGCAGTATGGATTCTTGCCTACATGTTAGTGGCATTGATTCCAGGACCACTTAATGCATTGTTGCCAGCCCCTGTTTATCTTGTAATTGCATTAATCGCATTTGCAGTTAGAATTTACGTTAAACGTCGCTATAATATCAACCGAACAATGTTTTAAATTGATTGATATCTTGAAAAGAGTTCAGGTAAAATTTTTGAACTCTTTTTTGTTACAGTTAAAAACGATTATAGGTTAATAAGAATCGGACGATAACCTTGACCAATGTTGAGTTTATCTGGTATGTTAGTAAACAAAATAAAAGTAGAAAGCTGGTTTTAAAATGTCAAATTGGGAAACGAAGTTCGTTAAAAAAGGATTTACTTTTGATGACGTGTTGTTAATACCTGCAGAAAGTCATGTATTACCGAACGAGGTTGATATCAGTGTACAATTAGCTAAGAATATCAAATTAAATGTCCCAATTTTAAGTGCTAGCATGGATACTGTTACAGATTCTAAAATGGCGATTGCTATGGCTCGCCAAGGTGGCTTAGGTGTTATTCATAAAAATATGAGTATCGAACAACAAGCTGAAGAAGTCAGAAAAGTAAAACGTTCTGAAAGTGGCGTTATTATTGATCCTTTCTATTTAACACCGCAACATTCTGTTGCAGATGCTGAACAATTGATGAAACGTTACCGTATTAGTGGTGTTCCAATCGTTGAAACATTAGAAAATCGCTTATTGATTGGTATCATTACGAATCGTGATCTACGTTTTGTTTCTGATATGTCAGTCCTAATTGATAGTGTTATGACTAAAGAAGGATTAGTAACAGCTGCGGAAGGTACTTCGCTTAAAGAAGCTGAAAAAATACTCCAAAAAAATAAAATTGAAAAATTACCAATCATTGATAAAAATGGTCGTTTAACTGGTTTAATAACAATTAAAGATATCGAAAAAGTTGTTGAATTTCCTAACGCAGCTAAAGATGAACATGGCCGCTTACTTGCTGCTGCCGCTGTTGGTGTTACAAGTGATACATTTGAACGTGCTACAGCTTTACTAGATGCTGGTGTTGATGCTTTAGTTATCGATACTGCTCATGGTCATTCAGCCGGTGTTATCCGTAAAATTACTGAAATCAGAGCACAATTCCCAGAAGCAACTTTAATCGCAGGTAATGTCGCAACTGGCGAAGCAACTCGTGCCCTTTATGATGCTGGCGTTGATGTTGTTAAAGTTGGAATAGGACCTGGATCAATCTGTACAACACGGATTGTTGCTGGTGTTGGTGTTCCGCAATTAACAGCTATTTATGACGCTGCTGAAGTAGCTCGTGAATATGGTAAAACAATCATCGCTGATGGGGGTATTAAATACTCTGGTGATATCGTTAAAGCCCTTGCTGCCGGTGGTAACGCTGTGATGTTAGGTAGTATGTTAGCTGGAACTGATGAAGCTCCTGGTGAATTTGAAATTTATGAAGGTCGTCGTTTCAAAGTTTACCGAGGTATGGGAAGTTTAGCAGCTATGGAACAATCAAATGGTTCTTCTGATCGTTACTTCCAAAGTGGCGTAAATGAAGCTAATAAGTTAGTGCCAGAAGGTATTGAAGGTCGTGTATCATACAAGGGTAGTTTAGCTGATATTGTTTTCCAAATGGTTGGAGGCTTACATTCAGGTATGGGTTACGTTGGTGCTGGAACATTGAAGGCATTACAAGATGACGCACAATTTGTTCAAATTTCAGGTGCTGGTTTAATTGAATCACATCCACATGATGTTCAAATTACCAAAGAAGCACCTAATTACTCAGTTAAATAATAATTAAAAAGGCGTGATTTCTTTCAGATGAAAGAAGTTACGTCTTTTTTAATGGAGAGTTTTAAATTATAAATAAGACTCTAATGATTAATCATGATTTGATGCAAAATCATTGTATACAGTAAAAGGAATACGACATTAGTTAGAAATATTAATTTACTTAAAAATAAGTATCAATTGTGGAAGTATTTAAATTTATAGACTACACTACGAGTATAAATATTATAGGGGGTTACGAATATGTTAATTATTGATTACGTTCATGGGGAACAGCTACAAGCAACTTATAAAACGGCAGCAGCTTTTGTTGCGATGATGCAATTGGAAGTACCTGAGTTTGAAGATTATTATAAAATTACTAAAGTAACGGAATCTGGTAAAGAGATTGAGTTATCAGATAAAACAATGGGCGGTTTATTTAACTACTTATTAGAACGTGGATAATAAAAAATGGAAAGCTTTCGTTTTTTACGAAAGCTTTTTTTGTACTACTTAGATTAAGTAGATTTAACCAATTCTTTAAAGTTATCGTGTGTGATATTTGATACAATATACTATAAGTAAAGAAAAGTCAGGAGATATCCAATGAAAATTTTAGTTGTAGATGATGAAAAAGAAATCGTTGATTTAATCTCTATTTATTTAAAAAATGAAGGTTACGAAGCAATTACTGCTCAAAATGGACTTGAAGCGATTGAAAAATTAGAAGAAATGCCAGAAATCGGTGTAATGATTCTCGACGTTATGATGCCTAAAATGAACGGAATGGATGTCATTAAAGAGGTTCGTAAAACTTCAGAAATTCCAATATTAATGGTTTCTGCTAAAACAGAAGATATGGACAAAATTCGTGGACTGATTACAGGTGCTGATGATTATGTTGTTAAGCCATTTAACCCATTAGAAATTATGGCACGTGTTAAATCATTACTCCGTCGTAGCCAAAACTCGAATCCGGCACCTGATGTTGCACTTGAAATAGGACCGCTAATTATTAAAAAAGATTCTCATGAAGTTCAAACAGTTGAAGGTAGTGATATTCAATTAACTGCTTTAGAATTCGGTATTTTATATTTATTAGCCTCACATCCAAATCATGTGTACTCTGCGGATGATATTTTTGAACAAGTTTGGCAACAAGAATCAATTATTTCTGCCAAAACAGTAATGGTCCATGTGAGCCATTTACGTGATAAAATTGAAGCAGCAACAAACGGTGATGATATTATCAAAACCGTCTGGGGCGTTGGATACAAGATAGAAATGCATTAGTGAGGGGTTATTTTTGAAATTAACTGGTAGAGAAAAAAGTGAATTAATCGCGGAAGGATTCATCACGATTATTCTATTAATTTTACTGAATTTATCAATTTTTATTCTATTAAATCAGACGATTGCTTCAAACCCAGGACTTGAGAATGGTATTTTTCAAATTAAGACGGCATTAACTTTTGGGCCGAATGATTTCAATGTCTGGAGTTGGGGGAATGTTTTTGTTGCGTTCATGCTTATTGTGGACGTTGTCGTGCTCTATTGGCGACTAATTCGACGTTATCATCAAATGCAGTTACGTCATGTTATTTCAGAATTGCATTATATTGCGGACGGTCATTACGATCATCAAATTCCTTTTAAACTACAAGGTGATATGGCGCGGGTCGTTTCAAGTATTAATGCTTTGGTTCAAAGTACGATTGAATCAATGGAAGAAGAACGTCGAATTGAGAATTCAAAGGATGAGCTGATTACCAATGTTAGTCACGATATTCGAACACCATTGACATCAATTATCGGTTACTTAGGTTTAATAGAAGATAATCAATATAATTCGCAAGAAGATTTACTATCTTACACACATACAGCATTTGTGAAATCAAAGCAGATGAAGGTTTTAGTAGAAGATTTATTTGAATACACAAAAGTGCGACAGACGTCGACGCCAATTAATGCGATTAATTTTGATATGAATCAAATGTTAGAACAATTGGCAGCTAGTTTTGAACTTGAAGCTAAAAATAAAGAAATGACAATTAGTAGCAATACGAACCCTAACCCGTTAATGATGGAAGCTGATACTGAAAAATTAGGCCGTGTTTTTAATAATTTAATATCAAATGCCTTAAAATATGGGGCAGGCGGTAAACATATTTATTTAGAAGCAGAAAAAATTGGTCAGGAAGTTATCGTAAAAGTAACTAATGATGGCCCTAAAATACCTGAACAATCACTTAATCAATTATTTGATCGGTTTTACCGAGTGGAAGAATCTCGTTCACAAAAAACGGGCGGAACTGGATTAGGGCTTGCCATTGCTCAAAGTATTGTCACGCTCCACGGTGGGTACATATATGTTGTCTCAAATGAAGAGCTAACTAGTTTTGTTATTCATTTACCATTGGGTAAGAATATAAAATTAACTAGAAAGCAAGAAGAACAGTTGCAAGAATAGCTATTATTGGGTATTCTTAAATGAATAAGAGAAGTTAAGAGGGTAAAGAGAAAATGATATTTTTAAAACGTACAAAGAAATTCGTAATTGGGCTTATTTCAGGGGCAGCACTATTTACTGGGGTTTCAGCAATGGGACTTCAAGATGAGGTTAAATCTGTATCAGCTGCAACAACCAGTTCAAGCGCTATTAATTTAACAGCTAAAGCTGCTTTAGCAATTGATGCAGATACTGGACAAGTAATCTATGAAAAAAATGCTGATGCTGTTTTACCAATTGCATCAATGACAAAATTAATTTCGATTGATGTTATTTTAGATCAAATTAAAAGTGGTAAATTAACTTGGGATCAAAAAGTTAAGATTGATAACGATTCTTATAAAATTAGCCAGGATACATCATTATCAAACGTTCCGTTGAGTAAAACGAAATCATACACAGTTAAACAACTGTATGATGCTAGTTTAATTTACTCAGCAAATGGGGCTATTATGGCACTTGCTCATGAAGTATCGGGATCGCAAAAAGATTTCGTAACATTAATGCGTGCAAAGGTTAAGTCATGGGGAATTACAGATGCTAAGATTGATAACGTTTCTGGTTTAACTAATAGCGATATCAGTAAAGCTGATCGATACCCCGGTTCAGCCGCATCAGATGAAAATGAATTAACTGCCAAAGATATGGGAATTGTTGCTAAAAACTTACTTAAAAAGTACCCAGAAGTATTAAAAACAACAAGTATCAAACGTAAATATTTCGATAAAGGAACATCTGACCAAACACTAATGGAAAACTGGAACTGGATGTTACCTGGTTTAGCTAAGGCATATACAGAATTACCTGTTGATGGATTGAAGACAGGTACTTCTGACAAAGCTGGTGAATGTTTTACAGGAACTGTAAAAAAAGATGGTCATCGAATTATTACGGTCGTTTTAGGATCATCACACAAGAGTGAAACGGATGTAAGTCGTTTTACAGATACACAAAAAATAATGTCATATGTATTTGACATGTTCAACGTGGAAACAATCAAGGCTGGTACAATATTTAAAAACGCCGATAGTTTACCTGTATTTCATGGTAAAGAATTAACAACTAAAGTTATGCTTAAATCTAATCAAAAAGTTTGGTTGAAAAAAGGCGAAACAGTTAAGTCGATTATTTCAGCTAAAGTATCAGAAAATACTGATTTAGTTAAGAAAACAGGATTAGAAGCCCCAATTAAGGCTAATAGTGATATTGGAACGCTTAAATTAACTGGTAAAGATAATGCGTTATCTTATGTTGATGGCAAAAAATCACTTTCTGTTACAGGAACGAATAAAGATGCCATTGAAAAAGCTAACATTTTTGTTATTATGTGGCGTGCAATTACTAACTTCTTTGGAAATTTATTTTAAATCAATAAAATCATCTCTGATTTCTAGGGTGATTTTTTTGTCTATATGGGCAATTTAGTCGTGTAAGATTAAAAAAACATTAAAAAGAAAATAAAAATTTGTTGTTCGTGGACATTTGATGTATATTATAACGTATCGATAAAATTTTATAGTAGAAATAATTAATTTAGGGGGCACCAATTTTAATGAAAATGATTAAGAATGAATTTAAATTTGTTGGAAAGAATAGAATACTTCTAGTTTCAACAATTGTTATGATGCTTATTCCGATTCTGTATGCTGCTTTCTTCTTGAAATCAGTTTGGGATCCATATGGCAAAACAAGTGATTTACCAGTAGCAGTCGTTAATAACGATGAATCTGTTAAATATAATGGAACGACATTGGATGTTGGTGATCAACTTGTAAAAGAGTTGAAGAATAATGACCAATTGAAGTGGACATTCGTTTCTGCAAAACAAGCAAAACAAGGAATGAAAGACAACAAGTACTATACAACAATTACGTTGCCTAAAAACTTCTCTTCAAATGCTGCAACTTTAATGGATACAAATCCTAAAAAGATGAAAATCACGTACGATACTAATGCATCTCGTAACTACATTGGTGAAGTTATCAGTGAAACAGCAGCAAAACAATTAAATAGCCAAATTCGTGAATCAGTCACGAAAGCATATGCAACAGCTATTTTCGGCCAAGTTAAAACAATCGGTAAAGGCTTTAAGACAGCTGCAAGTGGTTCTAAAACATTGTCTGATGGTACAGTAACATTGAATGATGGCTTAAATAGCTACATTACTGGTGTAGGAACTGTTAATAATGGTGTTCAAACACTTTCAACTAGTGTTGTTCCATTAAAAAATGGTGTTCAAAAATTAGCAACAGGCGCTGGTTCTTTAAGTGCTGGATTATCAAAACTTAATAATAGTACAGGTACATTAGCTTCAGGTGTATCGAAACTAGATACTGGCTCAACAACATTAGCAAGTGGTGTAAAAGGTTATACTAATGGAGTTACTGAATTAAATAGTGGTTTGAGTCAATTAAGTTCAAATTCTCAAGCATTAAATGATGGAATAATTACCTTAAGAGGTGGTATTACAACAGTTCAAGCGGGTAACCAATCGTTAACTAAAAGCTTGAAGGAGTCTGCTGCAACTTTAGATACACAATTAAATAGTCCAGATTCACAAGCTGAAATGGCAAAATTAATGGCTGGATTTACAGCATTAGATTCAGGAATTTCTAAGTTGAATTCTGAATTAAATGGCACAAATGCGCCTAATATTGATGCTAAAAAATTAACAGCCGATTTAACTCAAATTGGAGCTAATACTAAACTTGTTGCCGCTAAAGCAACAGATGCTGGTTCACAATTGAGTGAATTAAATAATAGTCTTTATAGTACAACTAACGCATCCAGTGTTGCTGCACAACTTAAGGATGCGCAAAGTAATATGGGTGCTTTAGTTACCTTTGTAAAATCACCTGATTTTGCAGCTTTAGAGAAATCTAATCCAACGTTAGCAAAAAGTATTGCTGCTTCTGTTAATGGATTAGGAAGTAATCTTCAAACTGCTGGCACAAGTTTAGCAGCATCAGGTAATAATACAACAAAAATTAAAACAGATTTATCTGATATGACAACACCGTTGACTGATAACGGTGACAAATTAAAATCGATTCAAAAAGAATTAGCAGCTATTCAAGAATTACTACCTAAATTACAAGCATTAAAGGCGGGTGTTGCCGAGTTATCTGCTCAAGAACCACAAGTAACAGCAGGTGCTAAGAAAGCCATTGATAAACTAATGGCTGGATTAAATACTGTTAAAACTGGTTTAACGCAGACAGGTTCTGGCACAAAGGAAAGTCCTTATGGTGCTATCCAAGCAACAGACTTACTAAATGCTGGATTAGGTCAAATTATGGCTGGGTTAAATGGTACAGATAAAACTCCTGGCTTAATTCCAAGTGTACAAAAATACACTGCAGGTGTATTAAGTGCTAATAATGGTTCTAAAACATTAATTGGAAACAACAGTGCCTTAGTATCAGGCTCGAGTCAATTAAGTACTGGATTATCAACATTGAATGGATCAGTACCAACATTGACATCAGGAGTTAGTCAATTAGCTACTGGCTCAGGTACATTATCAAATGGTTTAGTAAGCTTGAATGAACAAGTACCAACACTTGTTGCTGGAGTTGATAAATTAGCTGCAGGGACTCAAAAATTAGATGATAACTCAGCTAAATTAGGTGATGGTTCTAAATCACTTAAAAAAGGGTCAAAAACATTAGCTACTGCTCTTAAAACAGGATCAGATACAGTTAATGGAATTAAAGCAACTAACAAGACAGCTAATATGTTTGCAGCACCTTCAGAATTGGAACATAAGAATTACAGTTATGTTCCTAACTATGGACATGCTTTAGCACCATATGTTCTTTCACTTGCATTATACGTTGGGGCAATCGTCTTTAACTTTGCATTCCCAATCCGTAAAATTTCAACTGAAGGTCAATCAGCAACAGCTTGGTTCTGGAGTAAAGTTGCTATTGGAACTGTCGTTGCCCTTGGTATGGCACTTGTTGAAGTTACAGGGATGCTTATGTTTGGATTACAAGCAGACCATATTGCTGAAACTTACTTAATTGCAACAGTATTCTCGTTAACATCGATGTATCTTGTTATGGCACTTGCTATGGCATTTGATAATCCTGGTCGATTCGTGGCCATGGTTCTCTTGATGTTACAATTAGGTGGCGCTGGTGGTACGTTCCCAATGGAAGTTACGAATAGCTTTTTTAATGCCATCCATCCATTCTTACCAATGACATACTCAACCTTAGGGTTCCGTGAGTCATTAACTTCTGGAATGGTTAGTGGACAAATTGGCATGAGCGTATTTGTTCTTGCAATCTTCGCTATCGTTTCATTAGTTCTATTATGGGTTGCTATGCAAATTCTTCAAAGAGTTGGACTTGCTGGTAAATCACAATTAGATGATAATCAAAAATTACAAGATTTAGAAAAATAGATTATTAAATAGAGTTACGCAAAATTAATTTTGCGGGCTCTATTTTTTTGATTGAATATATTTAGAATGGGTTAATTAAATTGAGGTTCTTAATCTTAGTCCTAATGGTCGTAATAATAACTAAAAAGCGGTATACTGTTACTATTAATATTTAAAACAATAGGAGGCCAAATTATGTTAAGTCATTTTGATGAAAAAAATGTTGAAGTTAACGAAAAAGGAATTCCATTTCCAGCTGATACACGTGTTAGTTTTGAAACAAATAACGAGTTCTTTACTGGTGTCGTTGAAAAACAACTAAAAAATTCGGCTATTATTAAATTCGATAAGGAATTTATTAAGAATGAAACAGCTGAAGAATTAAAACATAAAATTGTTGTTAGTTATGCAGGATTAGAATTAATTAAATAATCAGGATTAGAGATTAGCGTGCGTACTTAGCGCTAATCTCTTTTTTTAAATTAAACTAAAAGGGGGAAGTCAGAATGAATAGGTGGATCCAGAAATATCTAGATAAAGCTAGTTTGTTGGCCTCTCCCGTACAAATTGTTGTCTTTTACTATTTAGCATTGATTGTAGTAACAAGTATTTTATTATGCCTTCCGTTCTTCAAACAACCTGGTGCTAGTGTGCCATTTATTGATACAATATTCATGGCAGTCTCAACGGTTAGTGTTACAGGATTAACCACATTTCCGTTAGAGCAAGTCTATAACAATAACGGTATCATCTTACTAGAAATGCTTTTTCAAATAGGTGGTTTTGGTATAACAATGCTCTCAACGTTTATTATGGTAATTGCTGGTCGACGCATTGGGTTGCAACAACGCAGGCTAATTCAAACTGATATGAATCAACCGCATTTAAGTGGAAATGTTCGTTTAGTTTATTCAATTTTCGGCATTATGCTAGGGATTCAAGCTTTTTTTGGTGTGATATTTTCAATTTATTTATATGTACGTGATGGCTTTGAACATCTAGCTGCGTCAATTTTTGATGGCTTTTATATTGCAATATCTGCGTTAACAAATGCGGGATTTGACGTTACTGGGAAATCTATTATCCCTTATTCGAAAGATTACGTCTTTTTATTTTTAATTATGATTTTAATTTTTATAGGTGGTTTAGGATTTCCCGTTATTATTGAAATTTTAGCGTGGATCAAGGTTACGTGGTTCAAACCAGGACATAAAAAATTTAGATTTTCATTATTTACAAAATTAGCAGGTAGTTTTGCGATTGGATTTTTCTTTATTGGAACAATATTAATTTTCTTATCTGAACATAATGGTTATTTTGCACATAAGGATTTCGTTGAGAGAGTTATGACAGCTATGTTTTATAGTATTACAACGCGTAATGCCGGACTACAAATTAATCAAATTAGTGATTTTAATACGACAACCTTATTGATTTTTTCTATGTTAATGTTTATTGGTGCTAGTCCAAGTTCAGTTGGTGGTGGTGTTCGAACAACAACAATTGGGATTTTAGGATTATATTTGTTATCGTTTATTCGTGGACATAAGAATGTGAATATTTTTAATAGAAGGATTCATGAAAATGATATTCAAAAATCAGTAGTAGTTGTTAACCTATCGATATTTATGTGTTTAATCGCGGTCTTTATTTTAAGTATTACGGAGAATCATTCGTTGATTTCGCTGATTGTAGAAGTAACTTCTGCTTTTGGAACGACGGGATTATCAACGGGAATTACCAGTTCATTAAGCATTATCGGTAAAATGGTCATTATTATTTTGATGTTTGTTGGACGCGTAGGGATGTTATACATGTTAATATTCTTTGTTTCGAAAAAAGAACGGGATGAAAAGTATCGTTTTCCATCAGAACAGATCATTATTGGATAACTTTTTGATTAGAGTTACTAAATAATGAGTATTAAGAAACAGATGTATGCTATAATTTATATCGTTAAACCAACTTTATATTATTGGAGGACTATCGTGAAAGAAACAGAGAAACGCTGGCTCACAGTTCTTAAAATTGCGATGCCGCTTTGCCTGAGTTACGTCCCAATTGGACTCGCATGTGGTATTTTGTTGCATGCAGCAGGCTTCAATACGATATTAGCAGGATTAGTTTCCATACTTGTCTTTTCAGGTGGTGCACAGTTTTTAATTGCATCAATGTTGACGATTCAGTCGCCAATTCTTTCAATTGTTACTATGCTATTTTTCTTAGAATTACGGTATGCGTTATTAGGTGCTAGTTTGTCACAGTACATTCGAGGAACTAGTCGTAAGTTTTTATACATATTTGCGGCATCACTAAACGATGAAAATTACGCAGTAAACTATTTAAAATTTGCAACAGATAAAGAATGGAAACCAAAAGATGCCTTGATGGTTGAACATTATTCATTATTATTTTGGACGATGAGTAATATTGCAGGTAGTTTAATTGGTGCTGGGTTAAAAATTAATTTAAGCATTGTTGAATTTGCATTAACTTCATTATTTATTTACATGATAGTCATGCAACTTAAAAATTATCTCACAATTATTATTAGTATTCTTTCAGGTATTTTAGCAATTATTTTCATGTCATTGTTCCAAAGTACGATGGGATTAGTTGTAGCAACTTTACTAGCTTCCTTTGTTGGATTTATTATTGAACATGAAATTGTTAGAAAAGGTAAACGAAATAAATTATTAAATACGATTAAACCAAAAGCAAGTCGACATACAATAAGTAGAAAGTCTAAAGTTTCTGAGGAAAGTTAACTATGGAAATGACAACAATGGATCATTTTTTATTAATTATTTTATCTGCAATTGTTGCATATTTACCGCGATTTATTCCATTACGAATTTTTTCATCTCGAGAAATCCCAGAATGGTTTAATGAATGGATGAAGTATGTACCCGTTGCGTTATTTTCAGCATTAGTTTTTAAAGACCTTTTTATTGATTCAAGTTTTCAATTTGTGGGCGTAGATAACGTCACAAAATTAATAGCGGCTGTGGTTGTATTCGCAATCGCATATCGTACGAGATCAATGGGATTATCTGTTGTACTTGGACTTTGCGCTATTATGCTGTTGTCACTTATATTATAAATTAAGTAAATAAGAATTTAGTTTCTCTCAGGGACTAAATTCTTATTTTGAATAACGGTTGAAGGATGTTCCATGATATAATAACAGCGATATAAATATAGGGATAAGAGGTGTGGTTAAAATGAAAAAATGGGTATGGGGATTAGTTGCAGTTGTTATAGTAGGTATGTTTGGTGGCTACGGTTTAACGAAACATGCAGAAGCAAATAAAAATTATAATACAGCCATGAAGAACGGTAAAACTGCGATTCAAGATGCAGAATATACTGAGGCAGAAAATTATTTTGATGTCGCTTTAAAAAAGAAATCAAATGATGCGACTGCACAAGCTTACAAGACACAGGTGACACATTACAAGGCAGTAATTAACAAAACTGAAGATCGTCAGTATAGTAAAGCAAAGGATGCAATTAGCATCGTGCTAGCGGATCATGATGGATCAGCAGTCATTAAAAAACGAGCAACAAATTTGAAAAAAGAATTAACAACGGTTCTTGAAAAACGTGCGCTATTCATAAAAACATATAATGAAGCAATGAATTTAAATACAGAATATAGCTACACAGCATCAAACGATAAATTAACTGAAATCTTAAAAGATAGTAGTATTGATAAAAATTATTACTCAGATTTAAAGAAAAAAGCAACAGACTTACAACAAAAAAATGATAAGAATTTGGCAACGATTGGCTACCCAACAAGTAGTTCTTCAAGCAGTTCTTCAAGTAGTTCGAAAAGTTCAACACCATCATCTAAAAGTAGTGGTTATGGGTCGGAGTATAGTATACCAGAAATAAAAAACAATTCGTCAGCTACGTTGACGTCAGAAGAACAAGCCGCTGCATCATCGTATTCAGGTTCGAATGAATATACAACAAGTTCATCTAACATAGTAGATGGTAACGGTAAAGCAATTACAGCATCACGTATTAAGGCAGCACGAGACTCAATTAAATTTGCTGGTGTTAACCCTAACTCATTTAGTGATTCAGATGTTGTAAAAATTATTAAACAGGCTGTTAAAGAAACAACAAGTGTTAAAGCTATTGCAGCGCGAGATTACAAATAAATTAGTATTTTAAGAGTGTGATTCTAAATTTTAGGATTATGCTTTTTTCTTAACCTCCACTGAAAACGTTTACTTTTAATTTGGTGCAAAGTTATTATATAGTAGAAATAAGGGGGAATATGACATGTACTTAGCTGTTAAAGAGATTAAATATAATAAACTTCGGTATGGTCTGATTATTTTCACCATCTTTTTAGTTTCATATCTCATTTTTTTTTAACGGGATTGGCTTTTGGGCTTGCGAACAATAATCGGTCTTCAATTGATAATTGGGATGCGGATAACATTGTTATCAGTCAGTATGCGAATAATAATTTGGCATCTTCCGAGATACAAAAAGACTCACTTCCTAAGATTTCAGGGTCAAAATCAGACTACGCTTATTTAGGTCAAATGATGGGCGTTGCTAGTCGGAAAAACGAACCAAAAGCTAATATTAGTGTTTTTGGAGTTCAATTTAATCAATTTTTGAAGCCTAAATTAGTTCAAGGCAGAATGCCGCAGAAAGTTAACGAAGTAGTTGTTGATAATGGATTAGATGCCACTAAATTAGGCCAAAAAATAAAAATTAATAATGCGAAACAAGAATATAAAGTAGTGGGGATAACGACGGGTAATAAATACACAACAGCACCAGTTGTCTATTTACAATTAGCTGACTATCAAACGTTACGTTATGGCCCGGACAATCCGACTGAAAAAATTAATGCAGTTGTTTTAAAAAATTCAGCTAAAATTAAAAAAGATCAACAATTAGCGACATTAACAATGGACAAGGTGATTAACAACATACCGGGATATGGTCCAGAAGTGAAGACCTTTACGTTAATGATTGGCGCCTTATTTGTCATTATTGCGTTTATCGTAGGTATCTTTATGTATATTTTAACCATTGAAAAAACAGCCGTTTATGGCGTGTTACGTGCACAAGGAGTTTCTAGTGGGACTTTGGTTAAAAGCTTAATTTGGGAGTCGTCATTACTAGGTTTACTAGGAATTGGATTGGGTATTATTGCAGATGTGGCAACAGCGCTATCGTTACCAGCTGCCGTCCCATTTTTAAATAATGTCTTCTTAGTCGTAGGATTTTCGGTTATCTTATTATTGATGATCATTCTAGGATCACTATTCTCCATTTTTAAAATATTACGTGTTGATCCACTTGATGCAATTGGAGGTGTCTAAATGAGTTTAATGCAATTATCTGATGTTTCTAAAACATTTGGAAAAGGTGATAATAAAAAGTTGGCTCTTGATAATATTGATTTAGTTGTTGAGAAAGGGACGTTTATTGGCTTGACAGGTCCATCAGGATCTGGAAAAACAACGTTGCTGACCATTATGGGTGGATTACAAGGATTAACCGATGGAACAATTTATTTTAAAGATCAAGAGATCGGACAATTAAGCGAAAAAGAGCGAACTAGGTTACGATTTAATGAATTTGGGTTTATTTTACAAGGGTCTAATTTAGTCCCATTTTTAACCGTTTTAGAACAATTTGAATTAGTCAATAAAATGAAAACTAAAAAAGAAAGTCGTAATCCCGAAATGATGTTACGTGACTTAGGTGTATGGGACCAAAGAAATCAATATCCTGCTAGTCTTTCAGGTGGTCAAAGACAACGCGTTGCAATCGCTAGAGCATTATTTGGGCAACCGGAGCTCATCTTTGCTGATGAGCCAACGGCAAGCTTAGATAGCAAAAGAGCGAAGCAAGTTGCAGCCCAGCTAGCCGATATTACTAAAAAGACGGGACAAACGATTATTATGGTTTCACATGATGAAGATGTCTTGGCATATACAGACCAAACATTTTTTATGCGAGATGGACAGCTCACAAAAGAATGATTTTTAATGATAACGAAAAGAGAACCGCAATTGCGGTTCTCTTTTCGTTTAAAGTTTTACTATTTTAGTGGAGTCCATTTCCAGTTATTAACTTCTGGAAGATCATCACCATTTTCACGGATGTATGATTCATGTTTAGCAACCATAGCTTCCATTTCTTTAACAAATTTATCGCCTGCAGCGCCTAAGTTGCCAGCTTGTAAGACAGCATCTTTAGCAAGGTTGTAACGATCCATTTGGTTCAAGACACGCATATCGAATGGTGTAGTGATATCACCATTTTCACGGTAACCATGGATTGAAACATTGTGGTTATGACGATCATAGAAGATGTCACGAACCATAGCTTCGAAACCATGGAATGCGAATACGACTGGTTTATCAGTTGTAAAGTAACCGTCAAATTCTTCATCAGAGAAACCACGAGGGTCAATCTTAGGATGACGTAATTTTAAGATATCTACAATATTGATGAAACGAATCTTCAATTCTGGGAATGCTGAGTTTAAAAGACTAACAGCAGCTAAAGCTTCTAAGTTAGGTTCTGAACCAGCAGCAGCAATAACAAGATCAGCATCATCGCCCTTAGCAGTACTTGCCCAATCGATAACTTTCAAACCATTGTCAACAAGTTCTTGAGCTTCATCAGCTGAGTAGAATTGAGGACGTGGTTGTTTACTTGAAACGATTAAGTTAATAAGTTCTTCACTTTGAAGAGTCTTATTCATAACAGCTAATAAACTGTTAGAATCAGCAGGTGTATATTCACGGATAAATTCAGGTTTCTTATCAGCTAAATGACCAAGCATACCTGGATCTTGATGAGTATAACCATTGTGATCTTGTTGGAATACAGTTGATGTTGCAATAACATTCAATGATGGGTATTGTTTACGCCATGTTTGTTCTTTGGCTTTACGTAACCACTTGAAATGTTGTGTCAACATTGAATCAACGACACGTAAGAATGATTCATAACTAGCGAAGAAACCATGACGTCCAGTTAAGACATAACCTTCCATCCAACCTTCAGCTTGATGTTCTGATAATTGTGAATCAAGAACACGGCCTACAGGACTTTGCCATTCGTCGTTACCTTCTTTGATTGGTTCTAACCATTGACGGTTAGTAGCTTCAAAGATAGCATTCAAACGGTTTGATTTTGTTTCATCTGGTCCGAAGATACGGAAGTTTTTAGGGTTTTCTTCAATAATATCACGAGCGAAGTCACCGAAAATAATCATATCTTGTGCTGTAACAGCACCTGGAGTTGATGTATCAACAGCATTTTTCTTCCAATCAGGCATAACTAATTTTTGAGGATTAATACCACCGTTAGTAATAGGGTTCATTGCCATACGTTGGTTGCCTTTAGGTGCCATTTCTTTTAGTTCAGGAATTAATTGACCGTCTTTTGTAAATAATTCTTCTGGACGGTATGATTTCATCCATTTAACAAGAGCATCAACATGTTCCATGTGACGTTGGTCTACAGGAATTGGAACTTGATGAGCACGGAATGAGCCTTCGATTGGTTCGTTGTTCCAGACTTCTGGACCAGTCCAGCCTTTTGGTGTACGAACAATCATAACAGGCCATTTAGGCATTGTTGCTTCTTCAGCTGGGTGTTTGCGAGCTTCAGTTTGGATTGCTTTAATTTTTTCGATAGCAAGATCCATTTTTTTAGCCATTTCAGGATGGATGATCTCAGGATCAGTTCCTTCAACGAAAATTGGATCCCAACCCATACCTTCAAAGTATTTTGTTAAATCTGCATCAGATTTACGTGATAAAATTGTAGGATTTGAGATTTTGAAACCATTCATATCAAGGATTGGTAATACAGCACCATCATTAACTGGGTTAATGAAGACATTTGAGAACCAACTTGCTGCTAATGGTCCAGTTTCTGATTCACCATCACCAATTACTGTAGCAGCAATTACGTCAGGGTTATCAAGAATAGCACCAGCGGCATGAGATAATGAATAACCTAATTCGCCACCTTCATGGATTGATCCTGGTGTTTCAGGAGCAGCATGAGAAGCGACACCACCTGGGAATGAAAATTGTTTGAACAATTTTTGCATACCAGTTAAGTCTTCAGTGATTGTTGGGTAGATTTCTGTATAACTACCATCAAGGTAAGCATTAGAAACCATAACTTGGCCACCATGACCAGGTCCTTCAATATAGAACATGTTTAAGTTATATTTATTAATTGCACGGTTTAAATGAGCGTAAATAAAGTTTTGGCCTGAGATTGTTCCCCAATGACCAATAGGGTTAACTTTGATGTCTTCAGGTACGACTTCAGTTTGTAATAATGGATTTTGTTTTAAATAAAGTTGTCCAACTGAAAGGTAGTTTGCTGCACGCCACCAAGCATCAACTTTATCTAAATATGATTTAGATGAAAAATCAGTTTCTGTCATAGTTACACACTCCTATATGTTTTATTTGCTAAAGTTATAGCGCTTTCTATATGTTCATAATAACAAACATTAAATAAAAGTCAATCATTTAATTCATTGGAACGTACCAATTATTTTAAAAAGTAAATAAAAAGCCGTTAAATAGCCTATTTAACGGCCATGAAAGTATTAAATTTAGAAAATTTATAATGAAATCTCATACTTGAATATTCAAATGGGGTACCATTATCTAAGAAGAAAATACCATCCATTATACTAACTGGTTCAGTTGGTTTTAAATTTAAAAGTTTTTGATCATTTTCGTCTGATGGTTCAGCGTAGATTGAAAGCGACGATTTAGTAACTGATTGATTCTGAATATCCTCCAAATAATTAAAAATTGATCCTTTAACAATTGTTTGAGATAAATTAGGAACAATCTTAATTGGAATATAGCCTGTTTCAATCATAAAAGGCGTTTTTTCAAATAAACGTAAGCGAACAATCTTGTAGACAAAATCATCTGTGTCTAAGAAAAGATTGCGTTGTAAATCTTCTGAGGGCGCAATAACTTCAAAACTTAGTACTTTAACTTTAGGGCTTTTACCATTCATTTCAAATCCGTCTGTAACACCTAAGTTAGAGCCTTCATAATTAAAAACGGTTTTATTTTTTAAATATAAGGGATTAATGAAGGTGCCGGAACCGCGTTTTTTAAAAATAATACCGTCGTTAGCCATTTGGCTAAGAGCTCGTTTTACTGAACTACGACTAATTTTATAAGTTTCACTCAAACTACGTTCATCAGGGAGTTTCATGTCGGGAAATTCATCTGCAGCGATTCTTTTTTTAAGTTTACTAATCAGTTGTTTGTAAATTAATTCAGCCATACAAGAGTACTCCTTTCGTAGAGTCAATCTTCATAGTTAACCATAAGTTTTAATAGACGACAAGTCGTCAACTTTCCGGAGAGATAATTATTTTAGAACAAAAAGGTAAGAATTACAGACATTTTAGTAAATATTTTGTACAATGAAGACTATAGTTAAAGGAGTGTGTCTATTGGAAATTTGGCAAAGTTTTATTGAAAATATTAAGTTACGTAGATTTGTTGTACTTTGTGTAATTATGGGTGTTATTTTTCTTGCGAAAGATGTCATTAGCATTGTTCTATTAACTTTTATATTTACATATTTAGTAGTCCGATTGATAAATGTTATTCAAAGACATTCATCAATTAATAGTCGAATAATTGTTATAGGAGTATATCTGGCAATTATCGCGCTGCTTTATTTGGCAGTTACTAAGTATTTTCCTATTTTAGTTTCGCAAACAGTTTCAATGGCACATTATGTGATTAATTTTTATCGTCATCCAGGTAAAGATACAAATCTTGTGATGGAATGGGTACTTAAATCTATTGGTAAATCTCAAATTGTGCCACAATTAAAAAGTAGTTTTACGCTTGTATTTCAATATATAACGAGCATTGGTTTTATGGCAGCAACATTTTTATTATCGCTTATTTTAAGCTTCTTTTATACGATTGAAAAAGATCAGATGACACATTTCTCAAAAAACTTTTTATCAAGTGATTTTGGTTGGTTTTTCCAGGATATTTACTTCTTTGGTGAAAAATTTGTTAAATCATTTGGTGTCGTTATTGAAGCACAATTCTTTATCGCAACTGTTAATACAGTTATTACTGTGATTGGGTTGTACTTCATGCATATGCCACAGCTCTTGCCTTTAGGAATATTAATTTTCTTATTAAGTTTAATTCCAGTCGCAGGGGTATTAATTTCATGTATTCCATTAAGTTTAGTTGGTTATTCGGTTGGTGGCGTACGTGATGTGGTTTACATCTTAATTATGTTAATGGTCGTTCATTTATTAGAATCATATGTATTAAATCCTAAATTTATGTCAAGTCGGACAGAACTACCTATATTCTTTACATTTGTAATCTTGTTAGTCAGTGAAGAATTATTTGGAACGTGGGGCTTGATTGTCGGAATTCCCATTTTCACATTCTTCTTGGATATCTTGGGTGTGAAGTCAATTCCTGGATCTAAAGGACGGATTGGTAAAATTAAAGGAATAAGGAAGGATAGTCAAACTGATGGTAAAGAAAAATAAATTTTTAGCTGATTTTAGAGTGAATAGAAAAAATACAAATTCAGTTAAATGGGATAGTTTAAAAGAGCAATATGGCGATGATAAATTATTGCCACTGTGGGTTGCAGATATGGATTTTAAAGCACCTAAAGCCGTAACTGATGCTTTAATAGCACGGGTACAACATGGTGTTTTTGGTTATTCAACAATTCCTGATTCATATTATGATGCCTTTTTTGATTGGCAACAATCTCGCTATGGGATTGAACTGCATAAGGAATGGATGAGATTTGGAACAGGGGTTGTAAATTCATTATATCAATTAGTCGATTTAATGACGGAACCAGGTGATAGCGTCTTAGTTCAAACACCAGTATATTACCCTTTTTATAGTGCAATTGAAGATAATAACAGACGTATCGTACGAACACCTTTGAAACATGAAAATAATCAATATGAAATGGATTTTGAAGCAATTGAACGAGATATGAAAGCTAATCACGTTAAATTACTTATTCATTGTTCACCGCATAATCCAGTTGGTCGCGTCTGGACTGAAGCTGAACTGACACAACTCTTTGAAATTTGTCGTGAAAATAAAGTGATGGTAATTTCGGATGAAATTCATCAAGATTTAATTGTGGGAAAAAAACCATTTGTATCAGCTTTATCAATAGACGAAGGTCGTTATCGAGATAATATGGTTGTCGTTAATGCTCCCTCAAAAACATTTAATTTAGCTGCTTTACAAAACTCGCATATCATTATTCCAAACGCGCAATTACGAGCTAAGTACGATAAAATGGTACAGCGTTTGAACAAACCTGAGGGTAGTTTAATGGGATGTGTTGCTGGAGAGGCGGCTTATCGTTCAGGAGCAGTTTGGTTAGATGAAATTCTGAGTATCGTAAGGACCAATTATTTAGAAGTCAGCCACCAATTAGTCAATAAATTTCCAGAAATTAAAATTAGTGAACTAGAAGGCACATACTTGATGTGGATTGACCTTTCAGCATATGTAAATCCCAGTCGGATGAAAGAATTTATTCAGAATGAGTGTGGCTTAGCTATTGATTATGGACAATGGTTTAGTGAAGAAACGCCAGGCTTTATTCGAATGAATTTGGCAACTGATTTAGGAACGGTTCAAACAGCTGTTGATCAGTTGTTAAAGGGACTCAAAAGTGCAAAGCTAAATCGCTTAAATTAGACTATTAATTTATTTCATTTCAGTGTAAAATAAACCAGTAAACTAAAAATAGAAAAAGAGGATTTTATCTTATGGCAAAATTAGTATTTATTCGTCACGGACAAAGTGAATGGAACTTATCTAACCTTTTCACAGGTTGGGTAGATGTTAACTTGAGCGAACAAGGCGTTGCTGAAGCACAAGCAGCTGGTAAAAAGATTAAAGAAGCTGGAATCGAATTTGATCAAGCTTATACATCTGTTTTAACACGTGCTATTAAAACATTACATTACGCACTTGAAGGTTCAGACCAATTATGGGTTCCTGAAATCAAATCATGGCGCTTAAATGAACGTCATTATGGTGCATTACAAGGCCAAAACAAAGCCGAAGCAGCAGAACAATTCGGTGAAGATCAAGTTCTTGTATGGCGTCGTTCATACGATACATTACCTCCACTTTTAAGCGCAACTGATGAAGGTTCAGCAGCTAACGATCGTCGTTATGCTGATTTAGATCCTAAAGCTATCCCAGGTGGCGAAAACTTAAAAGTTACTTTGGAACGTGTTATTCCTTTCTGGGAAGACGAAATCGCTCCTAAATTACTTGAAGGCAAAAATGTAATCGTTGCTGCACATGGTAACTCATTACGTGCCCTTACAAAATACATTGAAAACATCTCTGATGCAGACATCATGGGCGTTGAAATGGCAACTGGCGAACCAGTTGTTTACGATCTTGATGACAAATTAAACATCGTAAGCAAAATTAAACTTTAATATTAATAAAAAACCTGATGACAATTTTATGTCATCAGGTTTTTTTGTATTAGTCAATAATTGGCGAAAAAGTCGGTAGTTTTAGCAGTTAAAACCAGAAAGCGCTTGCCAAAGCAAATAATATGTATTATATTGATGTAATCGAATACACATTCTATTTGATAAATATATCAAAGAAATGAAGGAGAAACGTTATGGCAAAAGTTATTACTGTTTTGGGCTCAACTAATATTGATAAGGTTGTTTCTGTACCCCGTTTCGCAACTAGCGGCGAAACTTTACACACACCAAATCATCAAGTTGAAGCAATGGGTGGAAAAGGATTGAACCAAGGTGTTGCCGCTGCACGTTCTGGTGCAAAGACTAACATGATTACAAAAGTTGGTAAAGAATTTGATACCTCAAAGAATATGAATGTTGAAAACTTAAGCACTGAACATGTGATTGTTTCAGATACTGAAGAAACTGGACAAGCTTATATTACTGTTTCAGCCGAAACAGGCGATAATATTATCCATATTTATGGTGGCGCTAATGCTGATATGACACCAGCTGATGTACGCGCACATGAAGCTGCCATTGCTGAATCAGATTTTTTGATTGCGCAATTAGAAATTCCAACAGAATCAGTTATTGAAGGTTTCAAGATTGCACGCGAACATGGTGTTAAAACAATTTTGAACCCAGCTCCAATGCCTGAAAATGGTGGACTACCAGCTGAATTATTAGAATTAACTGATATTATTACACCAAATGAACATGAAACATTCTTATTGACTGGGATAGAAGTGACTGATGAACATTCAATGATACACAATGCTGCGTACTATTTTGAACGTGGAATTAATACCGTAATCATTACAATTGGCTCAGAAGGTTCTTTCTACATGCGTGATAATGGTGAAGAAGGAGTCGTTCCAGCATTTAAGGTTAAGGCTGTTGATACAACTGCTGCCGGCGATACTTTTATTGGTGCTACAGCAACACGTTTACATGCTAATTTAGATAATTTAGCTGAAGCTATGCGTTATGGATCAGCTGCTTCATCTGTAACGGTGTCACATGCTGGTGCACAACCAAGTATTCCAACTGAATCTGCTGTATTAGCTGTTTTGGATGCTAATAAATAAATTTAAATTGTTGAATGGGAGATAAATTATGCGTAAAACTAATCTTTTGAATACAAAATTATCAAATGCTATTTCTGAAATTGGACATACACAATGGTTAACAATTGGTGACTCAGGCCTACCAATTAAGGATGATGGACGTAAAATTGATCTTTCAATCGTACGTGGATTACCATTATTTATTGATGTTTTAGCTGCAACACTTTCTGAAATGAAAATTCAAAAAGCTTTTTTAGCTGAAGAAATTAAAACGGTTAATCCTGAACAATATGCTGCTATCAAGGCTTTATTAGATGATGATGTTGAAGTTGTTTTCATTTCACATGATGAATTGAAATCGATGAGTCGTGATGATAATAATATTGCTACAGTACGAACAGGTGAAATCACACCATTTTCAAATATCGTTTTGGAATCAAATGTTGATTTTGAAGGCGAAGCAATTAAATAGTTATTAATATAAGGATAGGATGATATAAAAATGAATATGTTAGGATTATTTTTCTCACTTTTAGCAATTATTGGTTGGAGTGCATATCCAACTTTAGTATCATATTTTGGCGGTAAACCAGTTCAAGGTATTTTTGGAGCAACATGGGGAACTTTGATTGTTGCAATCGTCCTTTCATTAGTCATGGGAATGCCCATGTTACAAGGTTCTAATTTTTGGTTAGCATTTTTCTCAGGGGCAGCTTGGGCCTTTGGAAATGTTTTAACTATTATGGCTTTTGGGATGAAAGATCAGGATGGAAATGCTTTAGGTTCTGCTAAAGCAATGCCAATCTCAACAGCTTTCCAAATTACAGCAAATGTAGTTTGGGGTGTTGTAATGCTTGGTAACTGGGGTCCAGTTTCATCAAAATTATATGGATTCATCGCTGTATTTGTTATCTTGGTTGGAGCTTATATGACAACTTATCAAGAAAAGAAATCAGCTGGAAATAAAGAACTACTTACAAAGGCAGTTGGTGTCTTATTGATTGCCCAAGTTGGTTATTCATTATATGGTATCCTTCCACAATATACTAAAAATACTGATGGTATGCATATGTTTTTAGCACAAGCTATCGGGATGGCAGCATTTGGATTAATTCTTGGAATTTATGAATTAACGAAAAATAAAAATAACATTTTTACACAAAGTGTTACGTACAAACAAATTTTTTCTGGTTTCTTCTTTGCAATGGCAGCATTGGGTTATTTAGTTTCAGCTCAACCTGCAATGCTTGGATTGGCAACTGGATTCGTCCTTTCACAAGTTTCAATTGTTGGAGCAACGATTTCAGGAATTGTCGTTATGCGCACTAAAAAAACGGGTAAAGAATGGTTAGTTATTATTATTGGTCTTATACTAATTGTAATTGCGGCTTCTGTAACAGTTTTCTTAAAAAACTAGATAAAATTAATTTTAAAACCTTGATAACAATACTATGTTATCAAGGCTTTTTGTTATTATTTGATTTAAAATGTCATAAAATGATAAAAAAATAAACATTAACTAGAACTCACTATGATATTTAAAACCTACTTTCCGATTCAAGTTATAAAAGTCAAAATAATTGTAATTATCAGTTTAGGTGCTAGGATTGGACTTATAAATAAGATAATAGGAGGAATCATCATGGGGGATTTAACAACAAATGAAGGTCAAACATGGGCGAATAATCAAAATTCACAAACAGCTGGGGCTCGTGGACCGGTTTTAGTTCAAGATTACCAATTACTAGAAAAATTGGCACATTTTAATCGAGAACGTATTCCAGAAAGAGTGGTCCATGCAAAAGGGGCAGGGGCTAAAGGCTATTTTGAATTAACTAGAGATATGAGTGATTATACTATGGCAGGTCTTTTCAATGGTTTGGGCAAGAAAACGCCAGTCATAACCCGTTTTTCACAAGTAGCTGGTGAGGCAGGTTATCCGGATACTTATCGAGATGTACGAGGATTTGCAGTAAGATTTTATACAGATGAAGGTAACTACGATATTGTGGGTAATAATACGCCCGTTTTCTTTATTAATGATGCTTTGAAATTCCCAGATTTTATACATTCCCAAAAGCGTGACCCAAAAACGCATGCTAGAAGTCAGGATATGCAGTGGGATTTCTGGTCGTTATCACCTGAAACAGTTCACCAAGTAACAATGCTTATGAGTGATCGTGGGATCCCTGCTAGTTACCGAATGATGCACGGTTATGGAAGTCATACTTTTAAATGGGTAAACAAGCAAGGTGAACAATTTTGGGTTAAATATCATTTCAAAACAAACCAAGGTGTTCATAATTTAAGTAATGAGGTTGCTGAAGAATTAAGAGGAAAAGATTCTGATTACTTACAAAATGATTTGTATAATGCGATTGAGGATCAAGATTACCCCAGTTGGACAGTAGCCGTACAAATTGTGCCTTACAAAGCAGGATTAGCCTATCCGCAAGATATCTTTGATGTTACGAAAGTTATTTCGCAAAAGGACTATCCATTAATTGAAATTGGCCAAATGGTTTTAGATGAAAATCCAAAAAATAATTTTGAAGATATTGAAGAATTAGCATTTTCACCAGCTAACTTCGTTCCAGGAATTGAAGCCTCACCAGATAAATTACTCCAAGGACGCTTATTTGGTTATAAAGATGCTGCAAGATATAGATTAGGTGCTAACTATGAACAATTGGCAACTAACCGTCCTAAAAATGAGGTTCATAATTATGAACGAGATGGTTTAATGGCGCAAAATCAGAACGGTGATGTTAACTATGAGCCCAACAGTTTAGGTGGACCTGAAGAAAATCGCCATGCAGAAGTTCATGGTGATACATTGGATGGAAAAGTAGGCAACTATTCAGTAAATGAGGATTATTATACTGCTGCCGGTAAATTATATCGATTGTTACCTACTGATGAAAAAGCACGTTTAATTGAAAATATTAAATTAAATCTGGGACAAGTTAAAGATATTGAGATAAAGATTCGTGAAACTAAACAGTTTTATCAAGCTGATAAGGAATACGGAACACGTGTCGCAGAAGCATTAGGGTTAGAACTAAGCTTAATTAAATAATTCTTTCGGTGTATTAAAATGTTTAACAAAAAAAAGGAATAAATCACTGTAATCAAACAGCGATTTATTCCTTTTTTTTGTGTTGTTTACATGCCGTGTTCTAAAAGATACTTGTAAGAAATATCTGATAAATCGGGTGAGATACGGACACGATGCAAGGTGAATAGTCCTTGGCTTTCATTAGCGAGTCCTGGTAATGTCGTTAGACCAAGTTTGTAGCCTGCATCTTTAGCAAGTTTAGCGGTCTGGTTATTGAAGCGACCAACTGGATAACAAATAATTGATGTCTCTTGATGAAATTTATTGTTTAGCCATTTTTTCGAATTCTTAAATTCAAAAGTTTGTTGTGCATCGGTCATCTGATTAAGTTCCTCATGATGGACAGTATGACTTTGAATACTTACTAAACCTGATTTTCGCATCTCGTTCATTTGTGGCATAGTTAGTTTGTTTATGTGGCCAAAGTGGCTTGTAATATAGTTGATGGTTGCTTTTTGATGATATTTTTTGAGAGCAGGATAAGCTTTTTCATAGTTATCCTTGTAACCATCATCAAAAGTAATCCAAACAATTTTATTAGCAGGTTTTTTATGTGTTTTAAAAACTTCGATAGCTTCAGCAGGTGATAACGTGTAGTAACCATTTTTTTTAAGCCACTGCATTTGATGGGCAAATTGTGCTTCAGGAATACGAAGTGAATTTCCAACA
This sequence comes from Dellaglioa sp. CoH-57-MRSF-17, assembly GCF_056782015.1. The sequence continues at coordinate 125,817 of NZ_JBXAXY010000001.1, forward strand.
GAAATACTATGATACATTAAAATTGGAAATTCGGTCTGGCCCTTAAATGATTTCCAATGCGAACTGTCTATTTTAGTATTTGAAATGAGCTTATTTTTCTTAATAGTTTTCTTGGGTAAAGATGAACTTACCTTTTTAGAGCTATTTTTTTGGTGATTAGTATTGGAAACGGAGTGAGAATTTTGAATGAAAAAGAATAATGAACCAATAGAGACGATTAGGACTAAGAATAATAAGATAAACCAACCTTTTTTATGTTTTAACATGATGAACTCCTTTTATGAGAAACGATACTATCTAATTTACCACGCTAAGGTAGTAAGATTCAATTTTTACGCGGATAAAGTCAATAAATGTAAAAAAAGGTAAGGCTATGATAGTATAAAGTACATATTAAATATTTAATTGGGGGAAAATATGCGTAGAACATTTCATTTTTTAAATCAAAGTTATAAGGAATTTTTTCAACACTGGAAATTGTATTTTATTTTAGTAGTTGTTACTAATTATATTTTATCTGCAGTGGTACAACCAATCTTAACTTGGGTGGTAAGCCAGATACTTAGTAGTAACCAAGTCGAATATTTAACCTATACTAACATTATTTCGGTTATTGAGGATAAACCTATATTATTAATTGAGTTTATCCTTGTTATATTAGTTATATTAAGTATTGTTTATATTCAAATGTCTTTCATGATCAGGGGTATTCAAGCTATTCGTTATGATTTAAAAATTGAATTTAAGTCATTATTAAAACAATCAATTCATGACGTTTTAGAGTTACGTCCTTTAACAGCGTTGCTCGTTATTTTTTACTTCGTTTTAATTTTACCATTTGGACAAGTCTTATTTACATCTACTTTATTAAATAAGGTGACTATTCCAGATTTTATTCTTCAAGATATGTGGACAAGTCCAGCTATCTGGGGCCCAATACTTTTAGTCTATGGTGTAGCATTTTTCTTCTCTATCCGATTAATTAGTTTTATTCCAACTATGTTGTTTAGTTCAGAAAAAAGAATCGGTCATTTAATTAAACAAAGTTGGGAAGCTGGACGTGGCAAATTTTGGATAACCGTCACAAAAGGATTAGTAATTACGGCTTCTATAGCTTTTATATCAGGAATTGTTCAAATTAGTTTGTTCCTAATTCAGAACTATGTAGATAATCATTTTCAAAATCAAGCATTTATGATTGTGATGTTTAATCTGTTTATTTTGGAAATTTTAGGACAAATCGTATTAGCTTTAAGTGTGACTATGTTGTTAGGTATTGCGCTAGATGTTTTTGAAGAACAACAACCGCATTTGAAACCCGTTCAAGAAACATTCTATAAAGAGAAACGCTTTATTAAATTACAGAAAGTTAGTGTCGTTGTTCTCCTGATACTAGTTGCAGGGACAGCTTCTATTTATAATTATGTTTACTTAAAGGGGATGCTAAATGACTATCCAGTTCTTATTTCTCACCGTGGAGTTGATGATGGAAATGGTGTACAAAATACCATTCCTGCCTTAGAAAAAACAGCTAAAGAGAAACCTGATTACATCGAAATGGATATTCAAGAAACAAAAGACCATAAATTTGTTGTTATGCATGATCCAAATTTGGAAAATTTAGCGAATGTTAATCGGACAGTACATGATTTAACATTATCCGAGTTAACAGCATTAACTGTTCGTGAAAATGGTTATTCAGCTAAAATTCCAAGTTTCGATGAATATTTAAAGGCAGCAGAGAAGAATCATCAAAAATTATTAGTTGAAATCAAAGTATCTCCGCAAGATAGTCCCAATATGACTAAAAACTTTGTTAAAAAATATCAAAAAAGACTATTAGCTGATAAGGATCGAATTCATTCTTTAAGTTATGATGTTGTTTCACAAGTAAAAAAACAAGCACCAAAGCTTTATATCAGTTTTATTATTCCATATAATATATCATTTCCAGAAACACCAGCAAATGCGTACACTATGGAAGCTACAACTCTAGATGACTCATTTGTGAGCAAGGCACATGATAAGAACCAGGATGTCTATGCTTGGACTGTAAATGATGAAACGATTATGCAAAAGATGTTATTTATGAACGTTGATGGTATTATTACGGATGACTTTGGTACACTTAAACAAGTTGTTCAAGCTAATAATGATCATCCAAGTTATGCAAGTAAATTATCAATATTCTCAAATAGATTAACGGGAATTAGCATAACAATCGATAATTAAATTAGTTAGGTTAGGAAACATAAATTAGAAAAGATTACTATAGATTAGTAGTCTTTTTTAATTTTGTCTAGATGTTAACGTTTACACTATTTAGGTGGCATGCTATGCTTAAGTTGCTACTAAACTGAAATCAGAGGAGTGTCTAGTAAGTATGATTAAAATTATCGCATCAGATATGGACGGCACGTTATTAAATAATGAAAATAGTATTTCGAAGGGTAACGCAGCGGCTATTAAGAAGGCTCAAGAAATGGGAGTGACTTTTGTTGTTGCCACTGGACGAAGTTATGATGAGGTAAAACCCTTAATTGACGCAGCAGGTATTAGTGCACCGATGATTAATTATAATGGGGGCGCTACGGTAACTGAGGAAGGCAAACAAATTAATAGTTTTCCAATATCAAAAAAAGAGGCACAAAAACTCATTAAATTTTTGAAGAATGAACATGCCTTTTTCAAAGTTATGACGTCAAAAGGTGTTTATTCAGATGATCCTCTTAAATATGATGAAGCGGTTATCAAATTAAACTTAAATCCTATTCATTATATAGACGATTACAGTGAAATTATTGATGATTCTGAAATAGATTTGTTTAAATTTCTTATTCGAAAAACGGATGAATCAGATGACTTATCTGTTTTAAAAAATAAAATTGAAGAAAATGAAACACTCATTGTGACTTCTTCAGGGGATAATAATCTTGAAGTTAATCATGTTAATGCACAAAAAGGGATTGCGTTGAAAAAATTTGCTGATAGTATGGGTATTCCTATGTCAGAAGTGATGGCAATTGGCGATAATTTGAATGATATATCGATGTTAAAAGCTGCAGGTATCAGTTATGCAATGGAGAATGGTCATCAAATTAATAAAGATATTTCTAATCATCATGCAAAAAAGAATGATGAAGATGGTGTTGGATTAGCTATTTTAGAACAATTAGCTCAAAAATAAGACAAAAGGACTAAATCCCATTTACGGGATTTAGTCCTTTTGTCTTAATATTTAATCAGCAATTAAATCACCAGCAGTTGGGCCAGCATCTAATTTGTAAATACGTTCAACATCAATGATGACAGCATAGTACATTTTTGGTAAATGGCGTTCTTCACCAAATTTAACAGCATCGTCAAAAATTTTACCGGAATCAATTAAATGTGCTGTGCCTTCAAACCGGAAGCCTTTTAGATTAGGACGATCTATAACAGCAACAGCTGCACGGCCATTATTTTGAAGATTGTGTAATGCATGTTTAGCTGTTTCTTCATTATAAATCAAATGCGTATCATCAAAAACACGCATTGATCCTTTAGGACCAACTTGTGGGAACCCATTTTCATCTACGGTTGAAAGAAAATTAAGTTGTTCAGGAATCATTTTTTTCATATCTTCTGTTAATTTTGCCATTATAAAATCTCCTTTTTATTTACTTATTATAAGTAAAACTTATCATGATTAAGGTATATTGGCAAAATATTAGCTTTACAAAAAACTTGCAAATAGGGCTAAAAAAACTATACTTATATGAGTCTAATAGTGATTTCTAAAAGGACTTCGAAGAAAGACGCTAAAGTGATATGTATAGATTATTAATTTTAACAGTACTAATGAGTCGTAATATGTCAGGATATAAGTTACGATTGGTATTGGAAAAATGGTCGTCCATGATTCTAAATGGAATGAAACTTATTGCTTTAAAATATGTGGTATGAATTATATTGGTGTAGTGGAGCAAATTAAAGATATACAAAAGGAGAATAAAAAATGAAAAAAGCAACAAATCGTTGGGTAGCATTGTTCGCTATGAGTTTAGGTGTTTTTATGGGCCTTTTAGATGTTACTGTTGTAAATGTTGCTTTACCAAGTATGGCAGTTGATTTTAAAACAACATTTAGTGATTTACAATGGATATTAAATGCATATACGTTAATGTATGCAGTCAGTTTATTAATTGTTTCAAAATTAGGTGATATGTTTGGACGAAAAAAAGTCTTCATCGCTAGTACAATTTTGTTTACGATTGCATCTGTTGTAAATGGGCTTGCACCAAACTTATTAGTTCTTGATTTTGGTCGAGCAGTTCAAGCAATTGGTGGTTCAGGAATGATGAGTTTATCAATGGCGTTAGTTGCGTCTAACTTTGAAGGCCGAGAACGTGGGACAGCACTTGGTATTTTAGGATCAGTTATTGGATTCTCAACAGCAATCGGACCTTTAGTTGGTGGATTTTTAGTTGAGAACTTTGGTTGGCCTTCAATTTTCTTTGTTAATCTACCGGTCGGTATCATTGCGATTTATTTGGTTATTAGAAATGTTAAAGAAACACCTGCATATGGCGCTGGGGAATCGATTGATTTTATAGGAATGATTCTTTCAGCAGTTGGATTATTTGCTGGTATTTATGGCTTAATTCAAAAAGAACAACATATGCATTGGGCTTGGACTGATATGCATGTTATGGGATGGTTAATTGCATCAATTTTAATCTTAACTGCCTTTGTTTTTGTAGAGTTAAAAGTTAAATCGCCAATGATGAATTTAACATTATTAACAAATCGTCATTTTGTTGGTGTTGTAATTCTTGCATTTGCACTTGGTGCTGGTATCTTTGCGTTAGCCGCTTATCAAACAAGTTTAATGCAAAATTATATGGGATATTCAGCCTTTTCCACGGGATTACATCAACTACCTATGAGTTTATGGTCGCTTGTCTTAGGTCCTTTTACAGGAGTTCTAGGATACAAGTTTGGTAAAAAGTGGATGATTTCACTTGGATTTATCGTTGCCTCACTTGGTTTATTTACGTTTAGCCAGGTAACAACAACGGACTTTACCTACATGCAATTACTTCCGCTTCTTGTATTAACTGGATTGGGTAACGCTATTATTAATCCGATGATTAATACTGCTGCTATGGATAATATTAATCCAAAAGAAATTGGCATGGCATCTGGTTTATTGAATGTTTTTCGTCAAATTGGAATAACAGTAGGCGTTGTAATTCTTGGTTTAGCACAAACTAAAGCATATGAATCAAGTTTGAGCACTGGTTTTAGTGATAGTCATATTCCTAGTGTAGCTGCAACGGGTATTCAGCAAGCCTTAGTAAATGCAGGAGCATTTTCTGGACATATGGTTGCGTGGAGTCAAAAAATAATAGCGACTCCTTATGCTGATAAAGTTCAAAAGATTGTTTTAACAGCTTTTGATAAAGGCATGATTCAAGTTGTTTTAACATCATTGGTCATTATGATTATTGGAATTCTAGCAGCAGTCTTTTTATTAAGAGAAACAAAAAGTGTCGATCAAAAATTAGATAAATAAAAAAACTTTTTTTATGTCATTAGGTTTATAAGAAGTGAAAGCTGTCATTTAAAATTTTGAGTGGCTCTTTAATGATACCGATATATTTCTGAAGCGTAAGACTCCTAATAGTATCGCTGTTTATAACAAGGCGTATGATAAAATAATATTAATTTAAAAATAAATCATCCAATAAAAGGGAGATTAGTAATGACGAAAATAATTCCTAAGGTTTTAACAATTGCTGGTAGCGACGCAAGTGGTGGCGCTGGTATGGAAGCAGATTTGAAAACATTTGAAGAGTTTGGAACTTATGGTATGGTTGCGCTAACTTCAATTGTTACCATGAATCCAGATGCTGGATGGGCACATAACGTAACTGTTATGGATGCTGAATTAGTAAAAGCACAGTTGAAAACGACAGGTGCCGGCGGAGATATTGCTGCAATGAAAACAGGGATGCTTGGTAGTGTTGCAATTACAGAAGTAGCTCGTGAAAGCATTTTAGAAAAAGAGATTAAGAATGTTGTGATTGATCCTGTTATGGTTTGTAAAGGTGAAGATGAAGTATTAAATCCAGAAGCAGCTGATGCTATCCGTGATTTATTGATCCCAATTGCGACAGTCACAACGCCTAATTTGTTTGAAGCTGGTGTTTTATCTGGAATGGGAACTTTGAAATCACTTGACGACATGAAACAAGCAGCTATTAAGATTCATGAGTTAGGTGCAAAAAATGTCGTTGTTAAAGGCGGTAAAGCTCTTAAGGGTGAAAAGGCGCTTGATTTATTTTATGATGGAACTCAATTTGAGGTTTTAGAAACTGAAAAGATAACGCCTGCTTATAATCATGGAGCAGGATGTACATTTGCAGCGGCCATAACTGCGGGCCTTGCAAACGGATTGTCAGTTAAAGAAGCTGTCTATAAAGCAAAAGATTTTGTAACTGCTGGAATTAAATCAGGTTTTGCATTTAATGAATACGTAGGCCCTTTATATCACGCTGCTTACCGTTTAAATAAATAGGTACTAGAGACTCACTTTTATTTTGTATAAAAATGAGTCTTTTTTTGTTGACTTAGAGTGCACTTTAAAGAGTAATGTAAACATACTAATTAAATTGGAGGATAATGATATGTCAGTAGAAAATAAAGTTGTTGTTATTACAGGAGCATCAAGTGGTATTGGTGAAGCAACGGCCAGAATGTTAGCTGAAGGTGGGGCTAAAGTCGTTTTAGGTGCTCGTCGTGAAGCTAAGTTAGCAAAGATTGTTGAAGAAATTAAAAAGAATGGTGGTCAGGCAACATATGCCGTTACTGATGTCACTAAGGCAAGTGACGTTAAGAATTTAGTTACTTTAGCACAAGAAACTTTTGGTGGGATAGATGTTATATTCAATAATGCTGGAATCATGCCTAACTCGCCCTTATCGGCTTTAAAAACGGATGAATGGGATGATATGATTGATATCAATATCAAAGGTGTATTGAACGGAATTGCTGCAGTGTTGCCTATATTTATTGAACAAAAACATGGACATGTTATTACAACATCATCTGTTGCAGGCATTAAATCATTCCCAGATGCAGGTGTTTATGGCGCAACAAAATTTGCTGTCCGTAATTTAATGGAAGTTCTAAGGACAGAAAGTGCTATGGAAAAAACAAATATAAGAACATCAACCTTATATCCAGCAGCAATTAACACAGAATTATTAAATACTATTACGGATGAACAAACCCTTTCAGGGATGTCGTCATTTTATGAACAAGTTGGAATTGATCCGGTCGCAATTGCACGCGTGGTTAAGTTTGCCATTGATCAACCAGAAGAAGTTAATGTTAATGAATTTACGATTTATCCAACTGCTCAAGCTTAAATTTAAATAATAAAAAAATCTCGAGAATTTATTTTCTCGAGATTTTTTCATTTAGATGATAATACCTTCACAATGATCGACTTCGTGTTGAATGATTTGTGCCATCCAACCTGAAAACTTTTGGGTTTGTGGTTGAAATGATTTGTCTAAATAATCAACTGTAATGGAATCATATCGTTGTGCTGGACGTTCGCCAGTCAACGAAAGGCAACCTTCATTGACGTTGTAACGTCCAGATTTTTTTGTAATCTTAGGATTAATAAAGGGAACATTTAGATTACCAAATTGGCAAACGATAATTCGTTTATTCACACCAATCATATTGGCAGCCATTCCAACACAAACCTCTTTATTTGCTTCTAATGTATCTAATAAATCGGTTACGATTGAGCCATCATTTTTAGTTGCAATCTCAGCTTTTTGTGCGAGAAATATTTCATCGTGCATAATTGATTTTATCATTTTTCTCCTTTGATTTAAGTAGCATAATTAATAAAGAAATGTTGATGGATATCTAGTTAATGATTTTATCATGATTTAGAATATAATGTTATCCTCAAGTAGAAAATTATTATTTTAGGATTAATTAACGTCAATTTAATAGGTAAAAGATATTAAAAAAGTGAGTCATACTCTATTCTCAATATAGGGTATGATTCACTTTTTTAATTATTATTTATGTGACTCTTCTGTAAAAATAGCTTTAACAATATCATTAGCTGTGCGTAAACTAACATCATTTACAAAAGGTCTTGGACTTGCAGCTGTTAGCCAATGAACACCATCAGTCGGAACACCCCAGAAGTATAAACCAGGTTGCGGTGTCTTATGCTCATCTAGTAATAAATTGCTGACAGGGTCAACGTTGACTGCGCCATCTATAACAGAATCACCTTTAGTTGGATTTAAAATTAAAGGATTGGCGATTTTTGTATCGAGTAACTGTTTTATTAAAGGACTTGTTGCTGTTGTCGCATGAACAGCAGGAACGCGTGCTTCAATTAGAGTTGTTGCTAAGTAGCGTTGATCTGGTTGGTTTGCACTATATGTTTCAAATTGATGATCTTTAGTATCGACGACCATTCCAGGTTCTAATAGTGTAACAACATCAGCTTCAACGAGTGCCCGTAATTGTTCAACTCTAATGGTAGGAGGCCCGATTGTTAAAAAGTTATTTAATGAATTAAACCAGCCTAAGAAGTTAGTTAAATAGTCATCATCTGTTAAGAGACGGTTATCAATTAATTGTCTAACCGGAAGACGTAAGTCACGTAAAACCTCAAGAGCACTGGTCAATGGTCCGGTCTTAGTACCTAATTTTGCATCTACTGCATCTTTTTGTAAATGGTCTAACATAACGGCTTTGAAATCTTCATTAGGTTTTTTAGTCATTGGATTTCCTAGATGATCCCAATTAAAGCGATCTTCTTCAAGAATAATTGATCGCTCAACGGTTACTTTAGGATCTTTTAAGAAAGCTAATTGGAATTTTGTTAAATCGATTTTTGGATAATTCTGTGCGACAAGTAATGAATAATATTGATATTCAACGTCATGACTTAATAAGGTCCAAAATTCATTGAAAGAAACGGTACCATTTTCCATGAAAACTGCCATTTTAGCCGCCGTTAAAAAATGAGCTTGAGTTTCTTCGCCGGGTGATTTTTGATTATCCCCTTTGGCATGATAAGGCCATCCACGACGCGAACCTGCCACAATGTGAGGTTCGTTACCGTTTGCTTGATATTGTAGTTGCCCGTTCTCTAATCGCTTAAATAGACCACCACGGCCTACAGTCAAACGGGTCACTAAATCAAAGAAGCTAAGACCTAAGCCACGTAAAATAACAGTATCTTCGTGCGTGATATGATCTAGTTTTGTTTCATTTGGAAAGCCTGGTAAAACATAAGTTAACTTGTTTTCTGTAGCGAATGTATCAAATCTTTTTTGTCCGACAGATAATTCATTTTCAAGATTACCTAAAGACATTACGACATAGTCAACGATGCTAACTGAAGGTAAGGCGGTTGTGATTTCAAATTGATCAGCTTTTTTTGAAATTTGTGTAACCGTACTTTTATTCAAATTAATTGTGATATTGTTAGAGGCACGTTTAAGTAATTCAGCGTAGTACCATTGGATATAAACACCAAAAAGTGCTCTTGTTGCATAATCGTTTGGATGTAAATCTTTAATTTCAGTTAAAAAATCCGCTGAATAATTATTTATTTCGATAAAATCATGAGCATCAGATTGAGCCCATTCGAAAATGTTTGGTCCTGGGATAACTGGACCAATAGATTGGACGCTTGTTCCATAGAATAAACTAATTTGTTGAGCTGCGGTATTCATGATTAATTCGTGTGGTTGAGTTGGTGACCATACGCGCCCACCAACACCATATGGATCATATAAATCAATAGTAAGTGGTGAATTTGAAGGATCTGCTTGTTGCCAAGCAATGAGTCGTTCAAGTGTAATCAGACCTCGTGGTCCGGCACCAATAATGGCTAAATGCATAAAAGTAATCTCCCTTGTCTTATAAAAACTAATTTCATTATAAACTTTAAAACAGAAAAAATCGCTTGATAACGTCTTTAATAGTAAAAATTAATCGTATATTCTTGTTAACTTCTGATAATTTAGTATACTTAATTTGAAAGAATATTTTAAGTACAATCTGAAAGAAGGATTTGATGAAAAAACCAATGTCACTATTGGATAGGGTACTGTTCGCTGGATTAATATTTGCCGGCGGGGGATTTGATGCGTATACCTATATCGTACATGATGGTGTTTTCGCTGGTATGCAAACCGGAAATTTAATTATATTAGGTATTGATATGGGCCAAATGAAATGGGGGGCCATATTCGATCATCTGATTCCAATTTTTGCTTTTATGATTGGTATTATTATAACTAGAAATCTGCAACATCGATTTAAAGAAGAAGATTCAATTAATAAACGACAACGATTTGTTATCGGTATTGAGACGATCCTTTTAATTATTGTTGCATTTATTCCAAGAAATTGGCCAGCACAGTTATCTACAGGAATCATTTCAATGGTTGCAGCAGCTCAACTTCAAGAATTTAGACAAATCAACGGAGGACCTTTTACGTCATTTATGATGACGGGTAATTTGAGGACAATGGCTGAAAGTTTTTATGACGGAATTGTTAAAGGTAATATAATCGCAATGGCTAAAGGTTGGCGGATGTTGGGTGTCGTCTTAGCATTTCTTTTTGGCGCAATTTCTATGGGTGCTATGGTACCGATAATGGGAACTAAAACGATATTATTAGCTGCATTTTTCTTGTTATGTTCATTGATTGGGCTACAATTAAATCCAGAAAAAAGATTATAAAATAAAGGGGTTAAGACAATGACAGAAATTAAAAAGAATCCAAAAGTTGATTTACACTTAGAAAAAGCAACACAATGGAAAGAAGAAATGACACAGTTAAGAGAACTTGCACTCGAAACGGGACTGACTGAAGAATTTAAATGGGGCAAACCTTGTTATACACTAAATGGTAAAAATATTGTCTTAATTCAAGGATTTAAAGAGTATATGGCATTACTTTTCTTAAAAGGAACTCTGATTGATGATGGTAAGGGTATTTTAGTTCCAACGGGCGAACATACTGAGGTTGGTCGCCAAATTAGATTTCATAGCTTAAAAGATGTTACTGATTTAAAAGTAGAGATAAGTGATTACATTCAACAAGCAATTAATGCAGAAAAGGCTGGGTTAAAGGTTCCTAAGGGTAAACCAACTGAATTAGTGTTGCCAGTGGAATTCCAGAAAAAAATGAATGAAATGCCAGAATTGGAAGAATTTTTTGAAACGTTAACGCTTGGACGTCAAAAAACGTATGCACGTTATTTTGCAGATGCTAAAAAAACAGAAACGCGTGAGGCTAGAATTATTAAATATATTCCGAAAATTCTTGATGGTAAAGGACTTAACGATTAGACAGCAAAACAGCGACCAGATTTTATCTGATCGCTGTTTTTTTAATTATATTAATCTAATTTCTTTTTTAATTCTGTAACGATTTCAGCATGTTTAGCTTCAGTCAATTTAATTTTTGACATAAAGATAAGAGCAGCAACAATTATTAAGGCCATTGGAACGAAGAACATGTACATTCTGAATTGTAGTAAACCACTGTTTGTAATATCGCTTGGTTTAGCACTACCTGTCATACCAGCTTGGATTGCGGCAAAACCAACAACACCATTAGCGAAGGCACCAGCTAATTTATCCAACAAAGGACGAACTGCTAAAGTAACAGATTCATTACGTGTTCCACTCTTTAATTGACCGTATTCAACACTATCCGTAATTGTCATCAATGCTGCTAAGAAAACAAGTGGATATGGGAAGAAGAATAAGCCAACAGCAATTAAGACAACAACAAGGTTAGTACCAGCAAATAGGAAGAGAATGTAACCCAATAGCATGACAGCGATTCCGCCAAGGTAGATAGCACGACGATGAACCAATGCAACTAAAGTTGGGAACAATGAAACTGAAATAATTCCTAAGACTGCTGTTAGAACACCAACAGTAGTAAATGCAGCTGCACTACCTAAAACATAATTGAAGTAGTAAATCAAAAGTGAATTTGTAATAACATAACTAAAAGCGAAAAGGAAATATGATAATGATAACCACATTAACTGATCATTTTTACCGATAACTTTGAAAACATCACGGAAACGAACTTTTTCAGTATTTTCACGAATTGCATTTTTTTCAATCTTAGTTCCTAAAATAGTTGCTAAAGCACCTAAGAATGAAACCAAACCGATAACAATAGCAAAACCTAACCAACCTGCTTTTGTTTGTGTATTACCAGTTGTACCTGAGAACATTTTTGAAAAGAAGACAACGATTGGGACGATAACGATAATAACACCTTGAGCACCTAATGTTGAACCAAAACGAGCAATTGTTCCAAATTTAGTCCGTTTTTCTGATTCGACACTTAGAGCTGGTAACATTGACCAGAATGAAATATCTTTAAATGAATAGAAACTATCTAGAATGATATAAACAATGGCAAAAAGAATTAAGTAAAGATAAGGATTGCTTGTAGCTAAACCACCAAAATCAGTGAAAATAAGGATTAATCCAATTGAACTGACAATTGAACCGATTAGTAACCATGGTTTAAAGTTCCCCCAACGAGTACGAGTATTATCAATAACGCCACCAATTAAAGGATCAAAAAAGATCTCAACAATTCGAATAACAACCATCATAGTTGTGACGTAACCAATCATTTTAGCGTTGAAACCAGCATCCTTTGTAACGAATAATTGACTTGTAATAAAAATCATAAAATAAGTGCTAAGTGTTGCATAAAAGGCATCATGTCCAAATGCACCAAAGGCATATGAAGCATATTGTTTAAAATCTTTAGAATTTTTCATTAGTTTAATTCCTTTCGAGTGTAGTTAAAATTAGTTATATCTGTGTTCGATAATCTTATCTAAAATTGCTTGACGTTGTTTTTCTTTAGCAGAACCTAATTGGTTTTCTTCTAAAGAATTAAAATCATTAACTAACAAAACTGATTCAAGGTATAACGTCAATTGACGTTTAATATATATCTTGTTATCTTCATTTGTTTGCTTAGGATTTCCGGCAATAATTGCAGCTGCAAATCGTTCGGCATCAATCGTTAATTTATTTGTATCCATTCTAATGACCTCTTCCTATATAATAGATTTTTGGTAAAAGAAATTGTTATTCATAATAGCAAAACATAAAAATAATAAACGTGAAAACGCATTCTTTTAGTTAACAACTACATTTTACTAAACTTTTACTAAAATGTAAACGTTTTATTTTAGATGTATATTATTTAGACTAAAGTAACTTTTTAGTACCCTTACGTATTTATTGTAGAAAGAATTTATATGAGTTTAGAATCTAATAAATAAAAGTTATGCTTAATTGATATAATTAGAAAGCAAGTCATATCGGTCACGATAATTTTATACAGCGAAGTAGTGTGTCGCTAATAATCTATAACTTTAAAGTGAAATATGATTACTTTAGAAGGGGGGAATTAAAAAACATGATTAATGGTAGGTACCAATGTTGAAAATACAAATGATTTAATAATAGTTAATATAAAAATAACTATTGACAAAGAGTTTTAAAAATAATATATTATGTATGTGGTAGTAACCACTTGGGGGAAAAGTAATGTTAAACGGTAATTATGAGCGTCCACTCTATGATCAATTAGTAGATACGCTAAAAGAAGAAATTGAAAAGAATCTAAAGGTGAATGATAAATTACCGTCTGAACGTGATTTATCTATTGCTTACGATATGAGTCGTACGACTGTCCGAACAGCACTAAATGAGTTAGAACTAATGGGTTATGTATATCGCCAACATGGTAAAGGAACATTTGTGTCGAATATCGCTAAAATTAAGACTGATTTAGGGGGAACGTTTAGTTTTACAGAACAAATGGTTTCCCTTGATAAAGAACCGAGTAGTAAAATAATTAGCTTTGATGTTATTAGTGCTAATGAGTTTATTGCTCAAGGTTTAAAAGTTGAAGTTGGTACCAAGGTAATTAAATTAAAACGATTAAGACTTGCATCAGATGAACCAATGATGTTAGAGAGAACTTACTTACCGTATGCTAAATTTCCCTCTTTAACTGTGGAGACATTAAATAAGCAAGCGATGTATGTCATTTTTTTAGATGATTATAACCAGATTGTAAAAACGGCTGATGAATCTTTAACAGCAGGTGTTATGGCAGGCAATGATGCAACTTTATTAAATTTTTATGAAGGTGCACCTGTTCTTAAATTAGAGCGAACGACGTATAACACAAAAAATGAAGTAATTGAATTTACGTTGAGTATTGCGAGGGGTGATAAATTTACTTATCATATTCGACACAATAAATAAGGGAGGATAATTATATGATTGGTATGGTAGTAGCTGGACATGGGAACTTTGCAACTGGAATGGGATCAAATATTGAACTTATTGCCGGACAACAAGAAAATTTTATTCTTTGTGATTTTATACAAGGAATGACCGCGGAAGATTTAAGCGGCGACTATATGAAAGCGCTTAACAAATTAAACGGCTTAGATGGAATAGTTTTCTTTACTGATATTCCTGGAGGAACACCATTTAATGAAGCAGTTAAAATAAAATTACTGCATAATAATGTAAGCGTTTTAACAGGATCGAATATACCGATGTTATTAGATATGTTATTTAACCGGGATTTGAACATGAGCGCGTTTATGGAGAAAGCACTGGATGCTGGTAAAAAAGGTATTATGCAATTTGAAACAAAAAAAAGAGTAGAAATAGATGATAATGGCATCTAAAGGAGAGCTTAATATGTTTGAGAAGAATGAAAAAGAGTTGGAAATAATGGGCGCAAATATTACAACAGGTGAAATTAAACAACAACCTGAACTTTGGACTGAGGCATTTAATAATTTTAGTGAAAAGTCAGACGAAATAAAGACATTTTTAAAATCAGTTAAATCTACCTCGAACGGGTTGATTCGGGTCATTTTTACAGGAGCAGGAACATCCGCTTATGTTGGTGATACTGTAACACCATACTTAAGTAACCACGGGGATCGTGCAAATTATCAGTTTGAAAGTATTCCAACAACCGATATCGTATCTGCACCATATGATTATTTAGTACCAGATGCTACGACTATTTTAGTTTCGTTTGCTAGGAGTGGTAATAGTCCTGAAAGTGTTGCCGCTGTTGAAATTTCAAGAAAAATAATTAAAAATTTATATCAAATTACAATTACTTGTGCTCCGGAAGGGAAACTTGCTGTTGGTACAAAAGATGACGAACGTAATTTGTTATTGATGATGCCTGCGCTGTCTAATGATAAGGGATTTGCAATGACTGGATCATACAGTTGTATGTCACTCTCAGCGTTATTAATTTTTGATACAACACGTAAGGATATTAAAGAAAAATATGTTGAGACTATTATTGCAATGGGTCATGAAGTGATTAAACGTGAAGCTGAAATAAAAGCTGTTATTGATATGGAATTTGATCGGGTTGTCTATCTTGGGTCCGGAAGTTTATCGGGATTAACAAGAGAGGCACAGTTGAAAATTCTTGAACTAACGGCAGGTAAGCTAACAACAATGTTTGATTCTTCAATGGGGTTCCGACATGGACCTAAATCGTTCGTCAACGAGAAAACATTAGTTTTTGTATTTGTTAACAATCAAGAATATACACGTCAATACGATATTGATATTTTAGAAGAAGTGAGTGGAGATAAAATTGCCGCTAAAGTAATTGGGATTGATATTGAGGGACAGAATAACTTTAGTGGTGATCGTTTCACATTTGAATCAGGAGATGCCCTTTTACCAGAAGGATATCTGGCTCTTGCTGATGTTATGTATGCGCAAACTATTTCATTATTAAGTTCAGTAAAAGTGGGAAACACACCAGATACACCTTCACCAAGCGGTACCGTAAATCGTGTAGTTAAAGGTGTAACTTTACATGCCTATAAATAAAAATTTCAAGGAGGAATTTATTATGACAACACCAAACATTTTACTTGCAAGAATTGATAACAGACTTGTTCATGGACAGGTTGGTATGACATGGGTTAATACGATTGACGCTAATCTAGTTGTAGTTGCGAATGATGAGGTTTCTAAAGATGATGTACAGCAAAGTTTAATGGAGATGGTTATTCCTGAAACTGTTGGAATCCGCTTTTTCGATATTAAAAAAACGATTCGTATTATTGGTAAAGCCTCGGATAAACAAAAAATATTATTAGTTGTTCGTACGCCAGAAGACATGGCTAAAATTATTGAAGGAGGTGTCCCAATTAAGAAAGTAAATATTGGTAATTTACATTTTTCAGAAGGGAAGAAACAATTATCGGCAACTATCTCAGTCGATGATACCGATGTTCAAGCATTCAATAAAATGCATGATTTGGGTGTTGAACTAGAGGTTCAAGGTATTCCGAATGAAAAGGCATCAGATATGATGCGCTTACTGAAAGAATATTAAAAACGTAAATATAATAATAAAAAGGAGGAAATTTATATGTTAGTACAAGCGTTATTAATTGGACTATGGGCTGGTATTGCCGGTATCGATATGTATAGTGGTTTAACACATATTCATAGACCAATCGTTACTGGTGCAGTAGTTGGTCTAATATTAGGAGATTTTCAAACCGGCTTAATTGTTGGTGGTACATTAGAATTAGTTTGGGCTGGAATGGTTCCACTTGCTGGAGCACAGCCACCTAATGTTGTTATTGGTGGAATTATGGGAACCGCATTTGCAATTATTGCTCATCAAACACCAACATTAGCAGTTGGTATTGCCGTACCATTTGCAGTTGCCGTACAAGGTTTAGTTACATTACTATTTACAGCTTACTCACCAGTTATGCATAAAATGGATGAATACGCGATGGAAGGTAATGATAAGAAAATTGATCGATTGAACTACATGGGTCCGCTAATCTTGTTTGTTTTCTACTTCATTATGGCGTTCTTACCAATCTTCCTCGGTGCAAGTAAAGCGCAAGGAATGGTTGAAGCCGTTCCTGCATGGATCTTAACAGGATTAAGTACGGCCGGTGGTATTATGCCAGCTGTTGGATTTGCCATGTTGTTAAAAATTATGTGGAAGACAGCGTACGCACCATTCTTCGCAATTGGATTTGTTGTTGCAGCATATGGTAACTTACCAATCTTAGGAGTCGCAATCATTGGTATTTCAATCGCTGCTTATGATTTCTTTATTGGTGGAGCAAAATCTGATAATGGTGGAAAAAAAGTAGCAACCGTAACAGTTAATGAAGAGGAGGACTATAGTGATGGCATCTAAAAAGAAATTTGATCGCAATGATGTTGTGATCCCAGATACTTATAACGATCCTACTGTTGAAAAGGTAATTACAAAAAAAGATTTAAACAAAATGGTTTGGCGTTCACTACTTTTACAGGCTTCATTTAATTATGAACGTATGCAAGGTGGTGGGTGGACTTATAGTTTAATTCCTGGATTGAAAAAAATTCATAAAGATAAAGAAGATTTCTCATATGCAATGCTTGATCATTTACAATTTTTTAATACACATCCATTTTTAGTAACATTTGTTCAAGGTGTTATTTTAGCAATGGAAGAAAATAAAGAAAATAGATCAACTATTCGTGGTATCAAAGTAGCAATGATGGGACCTTTAGGTGGTATTGGGGATGCGATGTTCTGGTTAACGTTGCTACCTATTACAGCCGGAGTTGGGGTTTCATTATCAATGAATGGAAATCCACTTGGACCGATCTTATTCCTTGTTGTCTTTAATGCAGTGCATTTTGGGTTACTATTCTGGTTAATGAATTATGGGTATAGAACTGGTACTCGTGCTATTTCGAGTATGAAGGAAAATACAAAAAAAATATCACGTGCTGCGTCGATAGTTGGATTAACTGTTGTTGGAGCCTTGGTTGCAACATACGTTAACTTTAAATTTGGTGTTGTGATTCATGCTGGGAAAATTGATATTGATTTACAAAAAGGTGTTATTGATAAAGTGATGCCGGCATTATTACCGCTTCTTTATACATTCTTCTGTTACTGGATGTTGAAAAAAGGTAAATCTCCATTGATGTTGATTGGGCTCACAGTAGTTGTTGGCTTAGTAGGTGCATTCTTCAAGTTATTCTAGAAGAGGCCTGCGGAACTAGACTATGGATAATGGGCTAGTTTCTTTTTAACAAAAATAATATAGGAGGCATTACTGGTGGAAATATATTATATTCATGCAGATAAGTTTTTCTTGAAAAACACGGTTGAAAATGAAGGGTACTTGGCAATTATTGATGGTAAATTTGGTGATTATCAACAAGAAAAACCTGATGGTGATATCAAAGAATATACGGGTAAATGGATTGCACCAGGGCTTGTAGATACACATGTCCATGGTTTAAAGGGATATGATGTGATGGATAACGATTTTGAGGGCGCAAAAATGATGTCTGAAGGTTTATTAGAATGTGGCGTTACTTCATTTCTGCCGACAACATTGACGGCAGCTCCAGAAACGTTGAACGAAGTTATTTCTGACTTTGGTAAGCGTCATGGTGAAGTACGTGGTGCAAAAATACAGGGTATCTTTTTTGAGGGTCCATTTTTTACTGAAAAACACAAAGGTGCGCAAAATCCTAAATACTTTTTAGATCCAAGTATAGATATTTTTGAGCATTGGCAAAAATTAGCGCATGGACTTATTCGAAAAATTGCGATTGCACCTGAGCGAAAGGGTGTTAAAGAATTTACTGAGGCCTTAACTAAACAAGGGGTCAAAGTAGCATTGGGGCATAGTGATGCTACGTTTGATCAAGCTAAATCTGCAGTAGAATCTGGTGCATCTATTTTCGTTCATACGTATAACGGAATGAGCCCACTTAATCATAGAGAGCCAGGGATGGTTGGCGCAGCAATGTCATTAAGTAGTGTCTATGATGAACTAATTTGTGATGGTCAACATGTTAATCCGGCATCTGCTAAAATTTTAATTAACGTTAAAGGAGCAGACCACATTGTATTAGTAACTGATTGTATGCGTGCTGGTGCAATGCCTGATGGAAATTATACATTAGGTGAGTTCCCAGTTGTTGTTAAAGATGGCGCCGCAAGGTTAGAGTCAGGAAGTTTAGCTGGTAGTGTCTTAAAATTAATGGAAGCAGTTAAAAATGTTGTTGATTGGAATATTTCTACTCCTGAAGAAGCAATCCAAATGGCTAGTTATGTGCCCGCTAGAAGCGTTGGAATTGATGATAAGTGCGGAAGTATTGCGGCAGGTAGAGATGCTGACTTCATTGTTTTAGATCATGATTTAAATTTTGAGGAAACATATTTAAATGGTACTTTAAAATATAAAAAATGATATTAACTGATTCTTTATTAAGAGCTAGTCGGAGTAAACGGTAT
Organism: Dellaglioa sp. CoH-57-MRSF-17; assembly: GCF_056782015.1. The sequence continues at coordinate 145,250 of NZ_JBXAXY010000001.1, forward strand.
TTATGATTGTTAAGTTATTTTTAATTGGTATGTAAAAAATGAAATTTTAAAAACCTTTTCATATTCTTCAAAGATAGAATTATAAGTGGATGAGAGAAGTAAAAAAATAATAAAGGACGGAATAAAAATGACACCAAATAAATTGGCAGGACTTAAAGCACTTTCAAATGAAAAAGGCGTAATTGCAGCATTAGCAATTGATCAACGAGGATCTTTAAAAAAAATGTTGGCAGCAGCAGCAAATAAGCCAGCAAATGAAGAAGATATCGTTGAATTTAAAAAAGTAATTTCATCAGAATTAACACCATACGCTTCAGCAATATTACTTGATCCAGAATATGGTCTTCCAGCAGCAAAGGTCCGTAATGCAAGTACTGGATTACTAGTTGCATACGAAAAAACGGGTTATGATGTTACTACCCCAGGTCGCTTACCTGACTTATTACCAGATTGGTCAGTTCGTCGTCTTAAAGAAGAGGGCGCTGACGCTATTAAATTCTTACTTTATTATGATATAGACGAAAATGCTGAGATTAATAATATGAAACATGCATATATGGAGCGTCTTGGTTCAGAATGTGCTGCAGAAGATATGCCATTATTTTTAGAATTGGTTTCTTATGATGCAACTAATGACGATGTTAAAGGTTCAGAGTATGCTAAAGTAAAACCTCATAAAGTTATTGAAATGATGAAAGAATTTTCTAAACCTGAATATAAAGTAGATGTACTTAAAGTAGAAGTGCCAGTCAATATGGATTATGTGGAAGGGTTTAACGACGATAATGAGGTGGTATATTCTAAGACAGAAGCATTAGATATATTTAAAGAACAAAGTGATGCAACCAAATTACCATTTATTTTCTTAAGTGGTGGTGTATCGGCACAATTATTCCAAGATACTTTAGTATTTGCTCATGAAGCAAAATCAACATTTAATGGTGTACTTTGTGGACGTGCAACATGGAGCAAAGGTATCGAACCATTTGCTAAAGATGGTGAAGAAAAAGGTAAAGAATGGATGAACACAGTTGGTAAAAAGAATATTGAAGATTTAAATGTCGTTCTTGAAAGTACTGCTACATCGTGGTTTGATAAGGTATTAAAATAGTAAAATAAAGAGGCTAAACGTCATGTTTAGCCTCTTTATTTTTAATGATTTAGTAATGAAAAAAAGTAGAAGTGAAATAAATTTATTTGCTAGCTTTCTTTGTTCGAATTGCATAAGAATCTAAAAGTATACGGCTCATTACCTGTAATGGTAAACGAGATTTAACTTCAAATTCAGGGAAATATGAAATTTCAGATTTAAATCCGATAAACACGGAATCTGAATATTTAATAAGTGGACTTAATTTGTTGGTTGTTAATACAATAATATCGGCTCCATTTTTATACGTATTTTTAGCACCTTCAAGGAGTTCTGCAGTAGTTCCGTTCAATGAAATAATAATTAAAATATTATTATATGTAATCCTGTGACTAATTTGTTTAATAATATTGGGATCCGTAAAACTGACACAATTTTTATTTAATAATTCAAATTTTGTTAGCATTTCAATTGCAATTAATTCAGAAAAACCCCTTGAGAAAATGTATATTTTTTTTGAACGTTTAATTTTTTGAACTGTTTTTTCTATGGTATTAACGTCAAGCATACGTAGTGTGTTATTAAGTTCATGTTCATTCTTCATAATGACTTGTTGGATATCGTGATCCATATTCTGAATATTCTTATATTTTTTTTCTTTTTCTTTAGTAATTATAGATTGTTTAAAATCCATATAACCGCTGTAGCCTTTTTTTTTGAGCGTTCGTACGACTGTAGCGGTTGATACATGAGCTAAATCGCTAAGGTTGGTTATTGTTAATATCGGAATATCTTCTAGGTTATCTTGAATGACTTGCCAAAGAATCTTTTCGGAGTTACTAAGAGACATTACTGGTCACCTCACCTTGATTGTTTGTTTATTTTCAATTGTAGCATACAAAATCATATATTGAAAACCTTTTCATTTCTGTCAGATGTAGTATTGGTAGGTAGAAGAAAGGGGTAAAAATTATGATATATACATGTACATTGAATCCAGCTATTGATCTTTTTATCCAAACCGATGAAATGAAAAAAAATATTGTTAATAGAACGGAAAATTATGAAATACAAGCGAATGGTAAAGGAGTTAATGTTAGTTTTATTCTAAAAAAGAAAGGCGTAGAAAGTACTGCTATTGGAGTTGGTGGAGGATTTACTAATGCGTATATTGAGTCTGAGTTGGCAAGGTGCAATATAAAAACTGATTTTGTACATATCGATGCTAATACACGAATTAATGTTTTTACAAGAGTAATTCAGCAAGATACGGAGTATAAATTAGTAAATAAAGGTCCACATGTTAGTGATGATGAAATAAATCAGTTCATGGATAAGATTCAAAATTTAGATGAAAAGGATACATTAGTTGTATCTGGTAGTTTATCTGACGGAATCTCTGAAGAAATTTTAATTAGTATCGCAAAGCAGGCGCAGGAAAAAGGATATAAGCTAGTTTTGGATACTAGTTATCAAACCGTACTGGATACATTGAAATATAATCCTTATATTTTAAAACCAAATGATGAAGAATTAATGAGTTGGTTTGGCGTAGAACATAAACTATCTCAACATGAATTGATAACTTATTCAAAAGAATTAATTAAATTGGGTGCACAAAATATTTTATTATCATTGGGTGGCGGTGGTGCAATGTTTATAAATAAAGAGGTTGTGTTATATGGAACTGTCCCTAAAGGAACCGTTGTTAACACGGCTGGGGCCGGCGACACCATGTTGGGAACTTTTTTAGCAGGGGTAGCGATAGGGGACAAAAAAATAGAAGAAGTATTTAGAGAAAGTATAGCAGCCGCGAGTTCAACGGCATTTTCAAAAGGGTTAACAGATTTTTCGAATGTAAAAGAGCTGACTAAGCAGGTAAAAATATCTAATATTAAGGAGGAATTAAGATGACAAAATATAAAATAATTGCAGCTACTGGATGTCCAACAGGAATTGCGCATACATACATGGCGCAAGAGGCCTTAGAACAAGCCGCTAAAAAAAGAGGTATATCAATTAAAGTTGAAACTCATGGTCAAAGTGGTATAGAAAATGCGTTTTCACAACAAGAAATTGATGATGCTGATGGTGTAATAATTGCGTCAGATAAAGATGTAGATATTGATCGATTCGATGGTAAAAAAATGATAAATGTGTCAGTTACGAAAGGTATGAAAGAGGCAGATGTATTAATTGATCAAATATTGACAGATGATAATTTACCTACCTATCATCGAAAAGGAGCAAAAATTTCATCGAATGAAGAAACAGTAAATTTATCTGGCTCATTTTGGCACAAAATGTATGTGTACGTGATGAATGGAGTGTCACATATGTTACCAATAGTAGTTGCTGGGGGAGTGTTAACAGCCGTATCATTTTTTTGGGGAATTAATTCAGCAGACATAAAAAGCCCTCAATATAACGATATAGCACATTTATTGAACACTATTGGCGGATTTGCAATGAATCTTATGGTTCCAATTCTATGTGCCTATATAGCTGAGGCTATTGGTAAAAGACCTGGATTGATAGTTGGATTTGTAACGGGAATGATAGCATATACAAATGGAACGGGATTTTTAGGTGGAATAATTGGTGGATTTTTAGCAGGGTATACGATTTTAATATTACAGTTCTTATTAAAAAAACTACCTAAATCATTAGATGGACTGAAAGCCATTTTTATTTTACCTGTAATTGGAGTATTTTTATCAGGCTCTATTATTTGGTATCTATCAGTTCCAATGGCAACAATTAATGAAGGAATGATGACGTTTTTAAAGGGTTTAGAAAATTCAAGTCCCATTCTATTAGGATTAGTTGTTGGAATTATGTGTGCTTCAGATATGGGTGGGCCAATTAATAAAGCAGCATATTTAACCGGAACAGCTCTTTTAGCACAGGGAAATTATTTCTTTATGGCAGGAGTTTCTGCAGCGTGTATTGCGCCACCATTGGCAACAGGGTTTGCTGTACTGTTCAACAAAAAAGCATACTCAGATAAAGAGCGCAGCGCAGGTTACGTTAACTTTTTATTAGGATCAACTCATATTACAGAAGGTGCAATTCCATTTGCGGCAAAGAATCCGCTACTAAATATTCCTGCATTTATGGTTGGTTCTTCGATTGCTGCGATTTTAACCTATGTAACTAGAATTAGTGTACCGGCTCCACATGGTGGATTTATTGTATTACCGTTAGTGAATAAACCATTACTGTGGGTATTATGGATTATTATTGGATCACTTGTATCTGCTGTCTTACTAGCCGCTATTGCTGGTCGCCAAGCTAAAAAAAATAATAGTTTAGTGATGAATGTAGGTAGTAATACCAACTTTGAACAAGAGCAAGATAATGATATAAAAATGAATGAAAATGAATTCGATAATATATTGAAAAGAAAAAACATTGAATTGAACGTAGCCGTTTCTGATAAAGAAGAACTCTTACATTTTTTAGCAAATTTTGCTAAAAAATTAGGATATACGAATAATGAAAGTTATATTTTAAATAAGTATAAGATTCGTGAGTCTGAGGGAACGACAGGGATGGAAAAAGGCATTGCGATACCTCATGCACAGGATGAATCGATTAATAAATCAGCAATGCTAATTGTTAAATTACGTGAGCCTATTGAATGGGAAACATTTGATAATCAGCCAGTAGATACAGTTATCTCATTTCTAATTCCAGAAAAAGATGATGGAAAGCATTTACAGTATTTATCAAATACATCGAAATTACTTGTCCATGACTCATTTGTGGAAGAATTAAAAAAATCGAATACAGTTGATGATATATACAACCTATTTAAAGAAAATATTAATAAGTAGATAAAATTGAGCTACAAAGCTACGTATATACTAAAAAAGTACAAGTGTTTAATGATAAGCGAAAATTCATTCTAAGTAAACAAGTTCAAATTTTGTTGACTATTAGAATGGATTTTTTTAGTTCGCCTTTTATTTAGCTAGTCCATAGCTAGTATCAATATAAGAATAAACAGTGTCTAAATTATTTTGGCCATTTAATAAAATTGAAACCCAGTGTTTTTTATTCATATGGTACCCTGGAAAAATTTGATTTTTGTCTATTTTATTGATGAGCAGGTCAGGATCCATTCGAATATTAAGTATTTCAACTAATTTCTCGGAATCCAAGCCTATTTTAGTTGCTGGAATTTTCATTAAAGCGGCATACCATTTTTTAGAATCTGATCGACGTAAAACAGCGTCATTTGGAAACTGTTTCCAGAGGAATTCTAGATTGGTCTGATAATGTTCTTGTACATAATTAATGATAGATTGTGAATCAGCAGTTTGGAATACTGGAGTAGTTTCAAAACAACTAGCAACAATTAAATCCAGTTGTTCAATCACTGATTTTCTGATTGAACTGACAAATGATCCTGTTGCAGACTGATTTTTATAAAGTGTATATTCTTCTTTAGTTAGAGCATCAATAATAGTAGTATTAATTTTTTCAGAGGGGGAAATTGAGACGGTTAGTATAAATTGATTATTAAGAATTGAAACTTGATAATTATAGATTTCTTCTGCTGTTTTTGTAAAACCATATGGAATCAATGAATCTACCTTTAGTTTCAAATGACTAAATGAATTATAAGCAAAAAAGTCTGTTAGCATAGTGCATCTCCTTTTATAAATTATATAAACAATTAACAGTAGCATACCTTATATTTCTAATTTTAGACTTTAAAGGACTAATTATATAGTATAAAATAGAAAAATTAATATAGACTATTTTATCTAGGAATAAATTGAGTTAAACTGTACTATTATGATTCATTTAACTAGGAGATTTAATCATGCAAAAGACGTTGATTGCGGCAATTATTGTTATTAATTTTATATTTATCTGTTATTTTATGCGTGATTTAATGAGACATAAATCAGACTTCATGAAAGAACCGGCCAGTTCAGTATGGACACCAATATCGCAGATTGTTATTTTTTTCTTTTCTACTTTTGGAATTTCAGATTTTGCCATATCAACAGCAATATACCAGAAAGCTAATTGGGTTTCTATGAAAAAATTACCAGGTACGTTAAATGCGCAAGATGTTATTCCAATATTTGTCATGTCGCTGGCGTATATTACAAGTATCAATGTTGGTACTAAGACGTTACTAGTCTGTATTATTTGCCAAGTGCTGGGTGCTTATATTGGTCCGAGATTTGTTGTTAGATTACCTGAAAATAGTATTAGATCATTTGTTATCGTTGGATTACTTGTTGCAACCGCGTTAATCATCGCTGGTAAATTAGGCCTAATCACTGCTAGTGGGACCGCTACCGAACTATTTGGCTGGAAATTAGTTGTAACAGGATTTTTATTATTTATTTATGGCGCATTAAATAATATTGGAATAGGCTCATTTTCATTAACAATGGCAACTGTCTATGCGATGGGAATGGATCCGATTGCTGCATTTCCAATTATGATGGGGGGATGTGCATTTTCTTTACCAATAGGAAGTATGCAATTTATAAAACTCAATCAATATTCTAGAAAAATAACCTTATTTTCTGTTTTTGGTATTATAGGTGTTTTAGTTGCGGTACTTTTAGTTAAGAATATTAATACAAGTGTGATTCAATGGATTGTTATTGTAGTATTATTGTATTCTGCATACAGCCTATATATAGGTAATAAAGAAGCTAAACTAATCAGAGATAAAAATAAATAAGCAAGCATATTTTAATTGAAAATGGCTAATCTGATATATACTTATAAAAAGTAAGCATATTAGTGGAGGTAGCAAAAATGAAAAGTATAGAAAAAGAAACAACGGTAAGTGAATTAATGGATAAAATTAAAGATGGAAAGTATATCCTATTTTTTTCTGCAACATGGTGCCCAGATTGTGCTTTTATTAAACCTGAAATGCCTAATATTGAATCAGAATATACTGAATACACATTCTTAGCTGTCGATCGAGATGAAAATATGGACTTAGCTGTTGAGTTAAGTGTCTTCGGTATTCCAAGTTTTATTGCATATGAAAATGGTAAAGAAACAGGACGTTTAGTTAATAAAAATCGTAAAACGAAACAAGAAGTAGAAACATTTATTAATAGTATTCCTGCGTAATTAAAAAGATTAGTTAGTATGAATAATCTGCTTTGAATTAAAAATACCCATCGAGTAAACAAGGTTTTACAGTAACTTGTTTACTCGATGGGTATTTTTAATTATTTATTTTTATCAAACACTAAGTGCGTTTATCAGAGCATCTGCTGAATGTTCAATACTTTCTTTTGTTAACGATTGATCAAAAAGAAGATAACCAAGTACAATACCACCTATAGTTGACCAAATAACCTTAAGAATTTCGAGATTATCCCAACTGACAATTAGTTTTTTTTCTTTTAGTGTATCAATAGTTGAATTGAGTGCCGTCCAGTATGGGGCGGGAATATTTTCTAATAACTGTTTAACAACCGATTTATCATAAAGTAGTTCAGAAATGAAAATTTTAAGAACTTTAGCATTTTCTTGCAAAAAAATAATTCTATTTTTTAACAAAGGACGAATTAATGAATCCAAAGTTAAATTTGAATGATCAATGGACTCGTCTAATAAGTCGTGCATTGCAGAAGGTAAGATGGATTTAATGACAGGGGCAATAATGGCGTTAAGTAAGCCTTGTTTATTGTTATATTTACTAAAAATATTACCTTCAGCCACGCCAGCTTTTTTTGCAATTTCTTTTGTACTTGTATTTGCATAGCCTTTTTCTGAGAATAATTCAATTGCGGCGATTAAAATTTGTTTTTGTTTATCTGTTATATCTCTAAATAAATCCGAGTTGGCATATAATTTTAATTCAGAATTTTTAATAATATTCACCATCCTATTTATAGCCCTATTATGACACAATTGATAGCGATGACAAAAGACAAACTTATTATTTTGATAGTTTATATTTAAAAGTTAGGGTTGACTAAACTTGTGGATAGGTTATAATCGTATTTGTAATTGATTGAGTGCTCACTCAAAAAGAAAAGAGGAATATGATTATGTTTAAAAATAAATTTTTAGGTTTCGCCATTTTAGTTTCGGTATTACTTACATTTATTATGGTGGTGATGCAAATCCCATCTGTAAAATCAGAGCTCAAAGATGTACCTGTTGCCATTGTTAATGAAGATAGTGGTAAGCAAGGTAACAAAATCGTTGAAAATCTAACTAGAAGCAAAAATAAGGCGTTAGATTGGCATATCGTTAAGAGTGATAAGGCACTTAAGAGTGCAATGGATAAACAACATTATTATGCGGCTATTGTAATTCCAAAAGATTTCTCGGCATCAATTGGAAAATTAGCTGATCCAACAACAAAAGATGTTACAAATGTAACTGTTGTAACAAATGAAGCAAAAAATGCTACATTGTCAACGACTTTAGGTTCGACACTATCAACAATAGTTACAAAAATTGGTGGTGGTATTTCAGCCGGAATTTTAACAAATATGGCAAAAGCCAATATGAGTGTCCCCGCTGTGACTGCATTGAAGTTAAATAACCCAATCACTGTAAAAACAACCGTTAGACATTCAACCGCTGGATTAACATCAGCGAATAGTTCGTTCTTCCAACCCGTCTGGATTGCAAGCATGGTTATTAGTTTATTATTATTCTACGCTGGAGATTCAAGAGAATTTAAATCAATGAAACACAAGTTTTCATTTAAATCATCATTCATTATCTCAGCTGTAGCACTTGCAATTTTAACTGGATTTGCAACAGCTACGTATGCGACATGGATTTTAGGATTTGATTTTACACATTTTATAACAATTGCATCGTTCTTATCATTTACAAGTTTTGCTTTTATAATGTTATTCTCAGGGGTATTGACATGGATTGGTTTCCCAGGGGTAATTATATTTGTCCTCTTACTATTTTTCTCAATTCCTTTATTGGCAATGGCACAACCATTAGTACCTCAATTCTACCAAGATTGGGTTCTTCCATGGTTACCAATGCGTTTCTTGTATGATGGTGCTCGCAGCATTCTTTATTATGGAGCATCTTTCTGGAACAGTTCTACAATGGGCCTAACTTATGTCTTAGCAATCGGTAGTGTCTTGTTTTTTGCCGAAGGATTATCACCCAAACATCGTAAAGTTGAAAAAGAAATTAACGATAAAATTAAAGAGATGGAAGTTAAATAGAATTCTTTAAATGAATCTTGAAATAAATTAAAAACCTCAGGGTAATCACCTTTTTAAGTGATTGCCCTGAGGTTTTTAATTTATTAATTATGGTTTTATTTTTGTCCACTTTGAATAAAAAAGTTAGCATGTTTATAGTTATAAATAGTTTGAGAAAGATCAAAAGGTTCACCGCTTACTGTATAAAAAAGTTCATCAATATAGAGTCCAGGCGAATTTTCTGGTAGTTCTAAAAGGGTTGATTCTGTCTTTTTAAGGGTGTCTGTACGTAAATATTTATCGGAGAAACCTATTTTTAATTTTAAAACTTCTTTCAAGTAATTAAAAATAGACTCACTGATTATTTCGCGATTAAGATAAGGAACAAGTTTTTTTCGATAGTAGGATCTCTCAATACAGAGAACTTGATTATCGATGTAACGAATTCTTTTTATTAAATAAACTTCCTCACCCGGAGCACAATTTAATTCCCTGGCTACATCAGCATTGGGTAGTTCAACTTTTAAATCAATCACTTTTGTAGATAATTTACTGTTTTCTAAATCTTTTGTAAAGCCCATGTTCGTCATTAGAGCGATGTAACCGTCTCTTTTTTGACGACGAACAAAAATTCCGCTACCTTGTACTTGATAAATAATACCCTTATCTTCTAAAGTTGTGAGAGCTTTAACGAGTGTCGTCTTACTGACGGCATATTTGGCAATAAGTTCATTTAGACTAGGGAGTTGCGTCCCTTGATTCAAATTTTTATTTTTAATTGCAAGCTCAATTTGATCAGCAATTTCTTGATACTTTAACATTTCATGCCTCCATTAAAATAATGTATCCTTTATTGTATAACATTGTTCCCGCCTTGTACATCTAGATGAAAAGGGTTACAAAAAAAGTGTTGACTTATTGTGCACGTACAATTAAAATATACATATACAAAGATTTGTAAGGGTTTACAATTTTTTTCTATTTATTCGTTTTTATCTGAGGAGGAGAAAAATATGGCAAGTAAGGTTAGAGATTATACAAAATTAGCTACAGATATTTTAGAAGCAATTGGTGGAGAAAAAAATTTAGCAGGAGCAACGCATTGTGCGACACGGTTACGACTAGTGCTACATGAGGTTCCTTCAGATGCTAAAGAAAAAATATCAGCAATGGCAGGCGTTATCACTGTTGTTGAAAGTGGTGGACAATTCCAAGTAGTTATTGGACCACATGTTGCGGATGTTTATGATGCATTCTCAGCAATGATTGATAGTTCAGAAGTAGAGGAAGTAGAAGCACCAAAAACAAGTATAATGAATCGAGTTATTGCAACAATGTCTGCGGTTTTTGCCCCATTCGTTTACATATTGGCCGCGGCAGGTATTATTCAAGGGAGTTTAATTCTAATTACTTTAGCTATGCCAAATTTTCCTAAAAGTGGTACATATCAAGTTTTAAGCTTTATTTCTTGGGCACCATTTACGTTCTTACCAATATTTATTGCCATAACGGCAGCTAAACATTTTAAAACAAACAGTTTAATCGCTGTTGCATGTTGTGCTGCATTAGTTAGTCCCACATGGGCAGAGATGGCTGGAACTATTGCTAGCGGTACAAGTATTAACTTTATGGGTATTCCATTATCTCAAACAGTTTATACATCATCAGTATTGCCACCATTATTTTTAGTTTGGATTCTTTCTTATCTTGAAAGATTCTTGAGTAAAAAGATACCTGACATTATTAAAGAACTTGCTGTTCCATTATTATGTCTATTAATTATGGTTCCTTTAACAATCTTAATTATTGGACCACTTTCATCTCTTGGAGCTGAAGGAATCGCAAAAGGATATAATTATTTAGTTAAAGTTGCACCACCTTTAGCAGGTGTTATTATTGGTGGTTTCTGGCAAGTACTTGTTATTTTTGGTATCCATTGGGGTGTTACGCCAATGGTTATGGCCAATTTCAAAATGAATGGAATGGACTCATTTCAGGCTTTTCAAACAATTGCAGTGGTCGCACAAGTTGGTGCTGTTTTAGGTGTATTTATTAAGTCTAAGAACAGAGAATTAAAAAATATATCTCTTTCAGCATTTATTACAGGATTATTTGGGATTACAGAACCAGCAATTTATGGTGTGACATTAAGATTTAAAAAACCATTTATCTTTGGTTGTATTTCAGGAGCGTTTGGTGCATTAATTACAAGTTTCTTTAATTCATATTATTTTGCTTATGCTGGACTACCAAGTTTATTAACCATTGTAAATGCAATTAGTCCTAAATACCCACACTCATTTATTGGTATGGTTGTTGGATGTATTGTAGCAATTGTGGGTTCAGTTCTACTTGTTCAAATTTTTGGTACGGGTGAAACAGTTAGTGAAGTCGCAACAATGGAAGCACAGTTAGATGATGCACCAGCTAAGGTCGCACCAGTTATGAGTACGCCAGTAATAAATGCACCAGGCGTTGTTAATAGCCCTGTAACAGGGAAAGTAATTGCGTTAACAGAAGTAGAGGATGAAGTATTTTCATCTGGTGCAATGGGCAAAGGTGTTGCTGTAAATCCAACGGATAATAAAATATATGCACCATTTGATGGTCAGGTTGTCATGACTACAGAGACACAACATGCGATTGGATTAAAATCTGTAGATGGTGTAGAAGTTTTAATTCATATTGGAATGGATATCGTTGAATTAAAAGGAAAATATTTTGCAACACAAGTTAAAAATCATGATTATGTAAAAATGGGTGATTTACTTGTTGAATTTGATCAAGAGAAGATAAAAGAATCAGGATTTTCAGTAGTAACACCTGTAATTGTGACTAATTCAGATGATTACGAAGATGTTATTGCGTATACGCAAAATGAAATTCACCATGGAGAACCAATAATGGAATTAATTCCAAAAGGAGAAAAATAAAATGTCTAAATTACCGAAGGATTTTTTGTGGGGTGGCGCTTTGGCTGCTCATCAGTTTGAAGGCGGCTGGAATGTTGATGGAAAAGGGCCAAGTGTTATTGATGTGATGACTGCAGGAGCAAATGGTGTTCCGCGGGAAATTACGGAAACTATTGAAACAGATAAATTTTATCCGAATCATGATGCAATTGATTTTTATCATCATTACAAAGAAGATATTCAATTTTTCTCTGAAATGGGATTGAAGTGCTTACGAACATCAATCGCGTGGTCACGTATTTTCCCAATGGGAGATGAAAGCGAACCAAATGAAGCGGGATTACAATTTTATGATGATGTTTTTGATGAATTATTAAAAAAAGGTATTCAACCAGTGATTACCCTATCGCATTTTGAAATGCCACTCCATTTAGCTAAAGAATATGGTGGTTTTAGAAATCGTAAATTAATTGATTTTTTTGAAAATTTTGCTACGGTTTGCTTTAAACGTTATCAATCTAAAGTAAAATATTGGATGACATTTAATGAAATTAATAATCAAATGGATACAAATAACCCCATCTTTTTGTGGACTAATTCTGGAGTTATTGTGAACGATGGTGAAAATCCCAAAGAAATTATGTATCGAGTTGCACATAACGAACTCTTGGCTAGCGCTAAGGCGGTTATTGCTGGTAAAAAAATTAATTCTGATTTTGAAATAGGATGCATGGTATCACACGTACCAATTTATCCTTATTCATGTGATCCGGAAGATATCATGGCTGCTGAAGAGGCAATGCATCAACGCTTCTTTTTCCCAGATGTTCATGTTCGTGGAGAATACCCACGTTATGCACTAAAAGAGTTTGAACGTCACAATTATGATGTTGGGATTCAAGAAGGCGATATGGAGATATTGAAAAAAGGGACAGTTGATTATCTAGGATTCAGTTACTATATGTCAACAGTTGTTAAAGCAGATGCTGAAGCAGATCATTTAGGTGATGTTGTGAATGGTGGACTACCTAATGGGGTTCCTAATCCGTATATTAAATCTAGTGACTGGGGCTGGGCAATTGATCCCGATGGTTTACGATATACGTTAAATCGATTATATGATCGCTATCAGTTACCGTTATTTATTGTTGAAAATGGTTTTGGCGCGATTGACAAGCTTGAAGATAATCATGAAATTCATGATCCTGAACGTGTAAGTTATCTAAAAGAACATATTGAAGCAATCGAAAAAGCAGTTGATTATGATGGTGTTGAAGTCTTAGGATATACACCATGGGGTGTTATTGATTTAGTATCATTTACAACTGGTGAGATGAAAAAGCGTTATGGTATGATTTATGTTGATCGTGATAATGAGGGCAATGGATCGATGAAACGTTATAAAAAAGACTCATTTACTTGGTATAAAAATGTAATTGAAACAAATGGAGAAAGTCTTTAAAAGTTATTATAGAAAGAAAAAGCATCTCATTTATTAATAAATGAGATGCTTTTTGATTAATAAAAAAACAAATGACAACCGGTTGACATAAAAATATAAACAGGTTATACTTTGGTTATTCTTTCAGAAAGCGCTTTCTAAAAGTTGAGTTTATAGGTACAGGCAATTGCTATTTTTTAGTGAAATGGGACATTTATTAAACAAATAGAATGGGGTAAATAGAATGGAAAACAAAGTAAACGTAGATACAAATCAAGTTGAAGAAATTCCTCTTTTTCGAAAACTAAGTTATTCACTTACAGATTTTGGCGGAAATATTCTATTTGTAAGTATTAGTACGTACTTGTTATATTTTTATACAGATGTTTTTGGAATTGGGATTGGTGTAGCTGGAACTATCTTGCTCGTCACACGATGCGTTGATATGTTTGATGCACCAATATGGGGCTTTTTAATTGATCATACACATACAAAATGGGGACAAAGTCGGCCGTATTTCTTGTGGTTATGTGTACCATTTGCATTCTTTACATGGTTAACATTTACTACACCGAATTTATCGGGATCGTCCAAAGTTATCTATGCATCAGTTGTTTACGTCATTGCAGGAATTATATATACCGGAATTAGTACCCCTATGACGTCGATTTTACCTAACTTAACAAATGATTCAGACCAAAGAACGGTTTTGAATTCATATCGAATGGTTGGAGGAAATGTTGGTCTATTGGTTGCTAATGGTGTTGTTTTACCATTAGTTCAAATATTAGGGCAAGGAAATGATCGTAAAGGATTCTCATATGCAATGATTATTTTAGGGATTATCTCCATTATTGCCTTTTTAATTGCCTTTTTAAATTTACGAGAAATTAATACAACGATTACGAAATCAATATCATTAAAACAGAGTGTTAAAGCAACAAAAAGTAATTGGCCTTGGATTTTATTGGTTATTTCCAACTTATTCTATTGGATTGGAACAACTGTTAGAAGTTCAGGCATGATTTATTATTTTCAATATAATATCCATGCAAAATCATTAGTCGCAGTTGCTGGTTCTTTATCTGTTGTTGCTGTTATAGGGATGATATCAATTCCATTACTTGTTAAACGTACAAATAAAAGAACGGTTCTAATTGGAGCACTATTGATGGGAGCAATCTGTAACATGTTGCTTCAAGCAGTTGGTAGTAATCAAGTTTGGGTTGTTATCTTATATTGCCTAGGATCAATTGGAACGGGTGTTGCAGCTGCAATGCCATTCCTAATGTTGGCTGATGCGGTTGATTTTGGTCAATGGAAAACAGGAATCAGAGCCAGTGGCTTTTTAACAGCTATTGGAAGTGCATTCTGTGTTAAAGCAGGTAGTGGGATTGGCGGATTTATTCCATCACAAGTAATGCAATTCTTTGGATATATACCCAATCACACTCAAACGAGTCAATCTTTATTAGGCATTAACTTAAGTTTTATCTGGATTCCAGCCATGCTGTTCATACTTGCTGCAGTTCCAATGTTTTTCTATGGTAAATTTGAACGAAATGAAGATAAAGTTAGATTAGAATTAGCTAAAAAAGAAGCAGCTTAAAAAGTTAATGGTGGGGATAATGGTTTTGCTTATTTTATGGTAAACTAAGAGTACTAAAAGTTAAGCGGTAACAATTTAACTAAAATTAGACGACTTAGGAGCAAATAAAATGCAAAATCCAAAACTTGATGATGTCGCTGAATTGGCAGGCGTTTCTAAAACGACTGTATCTAGGGTGTTGAACAATAGAGGTTATCTTAGCGAAAAGACAGTTAAAAAGGTTCGTGATGCTGTGAAAGAGTTACATTATCAGCCTAATGATGTTGCAAGACAATTATTTAATAAAGAAACAAAACTAATAGGGCTTATTTTCCCAACCATTGCGAATCCTTTTTTTGGACAATTAGCTTACCATTTAGAAACGAAACTTTTTAATAGAGGTTATAAGGTTCTTATCGGTAACTCAAAAAATGATTCAGAAAAAGAAGTGACTTATTTACGTAAACTAATGGCAAATCAAGTTGATGGGCTAATTGTTGGAGCACATAATGAAGGAATTGAAGAATATCATAATACAAATTTACCAATTGTCGCAATTGATAGAATTATGAATGGTGATATTCCGGTCGTTTCTTCTGATAATTATAGTGGCGGTAAAATGGCAACAGAATTGCTATTAGAACATGGGGCAACCTCAATTGTACATACAAATGGACCTTATGATTTAGAAACGCCTGCTCGAGATAGACGTAGGGCATACGAGAAAATTATGAGTGAACATGGGTTGCCAGCCGTAACGTATACAATTGATTTTAATTGGACAGAAACAGAAAAAACAAAAGTTATTAAAAGAATTTTTGAGGATCTTAAACGAGTGGATGGTATTTTTGCTTCGAATGATACAGACGCTAGTTTGATCATAAAAATAGCTAGAGAATATGGCAAACGAGTACCTGAAGATTTACTTGTTATTGGCTATGATGGGACAGATGTTGTTCGATTATTTAAACCAGAACTAACAACAATTATTCAACCAATTGAACAGATGGCTGATGCAGCTATTGATATTTTAATGAAGAAAATAGAAGGTAAAGAGACACCTATGCAAGTAGTACTACCGGTACAATTATATAAAGGAGAAACGGCATAGTAGGTGCGTTTTTATTTTAAGATAATGACAACCGGTTAACATATAGAACGAGGAGAAGACAATTTTGAAAAATGAAACGATTAATTATCCAGAGGTAACTGATGAAAGATATCGATTAAAGTATCATATTACGGCACCAGCAGGTTGGATGAATGATCCAAATGGGTTTTGCTTTTTTAAAGGGTACTATCACATCTTTTATCAACATCATCCAAATTCAACACAGTGGGGACCAATGCATTGGGGTCATTCAAGAAGTAAAGATTTAGTTAATTGGGAAAGCTTACCAATTGCTTTGGTTCCTGGTGATCAAGAAGATCAGGATGGCTGTTTTTCAGGTAGCGCAATTGTGAAGGATGAGCGTCTCTATTTAATTTATACAGGACATAATTTGAAAGACAAAAATGATCCGGATAGTTATTGGCAGAATCAAAACCTAGCCGTTAGTGATGATGGCATAACTTTTGAAAAATTTGCTGGTAATCCAGTGATTTCAATGCCTCCTGTAGATAATGATGCTGATTTTAGAGATCCAAAAATTTGGTTTGAAAATGGAAAATATAATATTGTAATCGGAAGCAAAAATAAGGATGGCTTGGGTCGAGTTCTTATGTATAACTCAGATGATTTAGAACATTGGGACTACTTAGGACCTATTGCAACTGCTAAATCAGTTGATTCTGAAGGATTCGTTTGGGAATGTCCTGACCTTTTCGAAATTGACGGACAAGACGTTTTAGTAATGTCACCACAAGGAATTAAAGCTGATAAATTAAAATATAGAAATTTCTTCCAAACAGGATATCTGACTGGAAAATTTGATGAAGAGACACATTCATTACATCATGGTGAGTTCACTGAATTAGATTATGGACATGATTTCTATGCAACACAATCAATGGTTACGCCTGACGGTAGAAGGATCATATTTGCATGGATGGACATGTGGGAGAGCCCCATGCCAGAACAGGAAGATGGTTGGGCAGGCGCACTAACATTTCCAAGAGAATTAAATATGAAAAATGGTAAATTATTGATGACACCAGTTGAAGAAATTAAAAAATTGCGCGAAAAAGTATTATTAGATGTCACTAAACCTAAGGATACAACCACTATTTTTGAAGCCCCTACAAAGAGTTTTGAGTATTTAGCGAACTTTAATGGGCAAGAAAATGTCAGCGTTAAAATTAAAAATAGCGATAATAAATTATTAATAAAAGTTAGCTATCAAGCTGCAACAGGTAAGGTAACATTACAAAAGTATAATGACGATTTACTTCGAGAAACTAATGTGAGCGTTGCCAATGAATTGGATGTTCATTTATTAATGGACAACAGTTCAGCAGAATTATTTGTGAATAATGGAGAAGCATGTTTCTCTGAAAGGGTTTATGATGAAAAGGAACTTATAGTTGAAACAAGTAGCGATTCAACTAATTATGATATTAAAATATATGAACTTGGAGGAACAATGTAATGTTATTAGGAAGTATTGAAGCAGGTGGCACTAAATTTGTATGCGCGGTAGGTAACGAAGATTATCAAGTAAAGGATCAAATTCAAATTCCCACGACTACACCTGTTGAAACATTAACGGCAGTCGTAGACTATTTTAAGCAATTTGAAATAGCTGCACTTAGTGTTGCCTCATTTGGACCAATTGAAATCAGAAAAACGTCACCTAAATATGGATTTATCACGAAAACACCAAAACCGGGTTGGGGTGATACGGATTTCTTGGGATTTCTTAAGGGCAAACTGGATATTCCAACATTTTGGACAACGGATGTAAATGGTTCAGCTTACGGTGAATATACAATGTCGACATTGTTTAATGAGAAAATTAATTCACTTGTTTATTACACAATTGGAACTGGTGTGGGCGCTGGAGCAGTAATTGATGGCCACTTAGTTGGCGGTATTGGCCATCCTGAAATGGGCCATGTCTTAGTTAAGAGACATCCTGATGATCTTGATTTTAAAGGTGTCTGTCCATTTCATGGTGATTGTTTAGAGGGCTTAGTTGCTGGACCAACATTTGAAGCACGGACTGGTAAAAAAGGTAAAGATGTCCCATTAACAGACAAAACTTGGGATATTATGGCCTACTATATTGCTCAGGCTGCCGTTCAAACAACGTTAAGTTTACGTCCTAATAAAATTATTTTTGGGGGCGGCGTTACAAATGATGTTTTATTGGAAAAAGTGCGACATGAATTCAAAGAAATTTTAAATGATTATGTTGACGTTCCTCCATTAGATCAATATATTACAGCACCACAAGTTGCTAATAATGGATCAGCCAATGTTGGAAACTTCGCTTTAGCTGAAAAAATGTTATCTGAATGATAGGGTTATTTAACAAAATTGGAGGGTAAAATAATGACAAACAAAAATTATTATGATGTAACAAAATGGCCTATTGGTAACCCGTACGAAGATATTGGGGAAGTTATTAATAGTATTATTACTGATATTAAAAGTCATCAAACTGATAGTAATAGCAATGATGGTGGAAAACCAGGGGCAGTTATTTATCTACCACCAGCTGATTATCACTTGCGTACACAAGTCTTAATAGATATTAGTTTTCTTAAAATTCAAGGATCTGGGCATGGATTTACGTCATCAAGCATTCGGTTTAACGTACCACAAAACGAATGGTCAAATTTACATGAATTATGGCCTGGTGGTAGTCGTGTTCTTGTTGACCTCGATCCTAAAACAACGGATGAAGAATCTGAAGGTGCAGCTTTCTATGTTGCAAGAGAAGGAAATCCGCGTATTAGTTCAGTCGAATTTTCGAACTTTAATATTGATGGGTTACACTTTATTGATGATGGCACAGGCGAAAAAAA
This sequence comes from Dellaglioa sp. CoH-57-MRSF-17, assembly GCF_056782015.1. Next base: position 164,433 of record NZ_JBXAXY010000001.1, read on the forward strand.
TCCAGAAAATACGTATGTGAATGGTAAGACTGGAATTTATGTTGCAAGTGCACAAGATTCATTCCGTATTACAGAAATGGGTTTTGTTTACTTAGAACATGGTGTAACCATTTATAACGCAGATGCATTAACAATCCACGATAATTTTATTGCTGAATGTGGTAATTGTATTGAACTACGTGGATGGGGACAAGCTTCGAAAGTAACTGAAAATTTAATGGGCGCTGGATTTAATGGCTATACCATTTTTGCGGAAAACTTCGGAGGACTGCTAATTACGACTAATAATATTTTCCCAAGAGGTGCAAGTAGCATTTCATTATCTGGCGTGACGAAATCGTCTGTTACAAATAATCGCATTCATGCATTTTATCCCGGAATGGTTATTTTAGATGATAATTGCTCAGAGATATTGGTTTCTTCAAACCATATGCTGCATGATCAAGAACCGTGGGCGCCTATGCAACATCGAGATAATGGATTAGACGATTTATATGGGCTGTTATCAATTAGCGGTAATGATAATTCCGTCATTGGAAATCATTTTTCAGAAACGGTTGATCAAAACACGCTTAAACCAGTTGGTGCAACACCGGTCATTATCCGACTTGCTGCCGGACATGGTAATTATATTGCAAATAATAATGTTGTGGCTACAGAAATTCAATCAGGTAGTGGCGATTCAGCATTTTCTGCACAAGTAGATGCGTTACTAGCAACCGAAGAATTAAAAAAAGTCACAGTAACAACTGTTTTGGTTGAAAAGAAGTCAACGCAAAATACAATTTTAGATTCTGGAAGCAATGAACAAGTTATTTTGGATAAAAATGTGAATGCTTTTAGAGCAACACCAACCGTCCCAAAAAAACAGTAATTTTAAATAAATGATTTAATTTGTGCCACTTTGATAAAATAGGACTATAATGAAAGTTGAAGTTAGAACTTAATATAACTGTCCAAATCAAAAGAGGCGATAGCAATGGCAAAGTTGAGTAAAGAACAACGCAAAGCAATGGCTCAAAAAGCAATGGACGAACGTGCTAAACATCCACAAGCTGAAAAAAAACAATCAGGTTTTAAATTTATTGAAGATGAATCAACTAAGTTAGGTGCAGAAAAAAACTAATTATAAAAGTTCAAAGATTAATTCTAAGTATTCTTGGAATTAATCTTTTTTTAGTTAACTAAAAATATTAAATTGGGTGTAAGTCATGTACAATTTGAATGATAGATAATTTAATGAGGAGTGATAATCGATGTTAATTAAACAAGTACATATTGAAAATAAAGAAGAATTACAAGATATTCGAGTAGAAAATGGCATGTTTACTGAGATTGGGGTAAATTTACAACAAAATGCTGATGAAAAAGTCATTGATGCAACCGATAAATTGATGTTACCGCCATTTGTTGATCCACATGTTCATTTGGATTCAACGCTCACAGCAGGTGATCCGGAATGGAACGAATCTGGGACTTTATTTGATGGCATTCGGATTTGGTCTGAACGTAAAAAGACGTTAACCCATGAAGATGTTAAAGAACGTGCTGTTACAGCATTAAAAATGCAGGCAGCCCATGGTGTTCAGTTTGTTCGTTCACATGTTGATGTGACTGATCCTGATTTAGTGGCTTTGAAAGCTTTAATTGAGGTCCGCGAAGAAGTTAAACCTTGGATGGAATTACAATTAGTTGCTTTCCCACAAGAAGGTATTTTATCATTTCCAAATGGGAAGGAATTAATGACAAAAGCTGCTGAATTAGGAGTGGATGCAATTGGTGCAATTCCCCATTTTGAATTTAATAGAGAATATGCAGTTGAATCACTCCATTTCGCTTTTGAATTGGCTCAGAAATATAATTTATTATTTGATGCACATACGGATGAAATCGATGATCCTAGTTCTCGTAGCTTGGAAACCGTTGCGACATTAGCTTTAGAAACAGGGATGAAAGATAAGGTTACAGCATCACATACAACAGCGATGGGTTCATATGATGATGCTTATTTGTACAAATTAATGCGTTTATTGAAGATGTCAGAAATGAACTTTATTGCTAATCCACTTGTAAATATGTTCTTAGGTGGACGTTTTGACACATATCCAAAGCGTCGTGGGTTAACACGCGTCAAAGAATTGGATGAGAATGGGTTGAACGTTGCATTTGGTGAAGATGACATCAAAGATCCATGGTATCCAATGGGAGATGGCAACATGTTAGACGCCTTGCACATGGGATTACATGCGACTCAGATTATGGGTTATAGTCAAATTATGAATGCTTACCGATTTGTGACGACTAATGGCGCTAAATCTATGCATGTTATGGATCATTATGGAATTGAAGTTGGAAAACCAGCTAATTTCGTCATTATGGATAGTGATAATTTTTATGATGCGTTGAATACACGTGCTGCCGTTATGTTATCAGTCCATAATGGTGATGTGATTAGTGAAACCAAGCCAGCAGAAACCCAGTTATATATCTAGTAAGTAATCGTTTTGGTAGCGCCTTCTTGATTTGAATGCTAGAATCAAGGCATGACTTGAAAAGGGGTAATAAAATGAAAATGATTAATTTAGGCGATAGCGAACTTCAAGTATCATCTGTCGGTTTGGGATGCATGCGCATGCCAGAATTGTCGACTGGGCAAGCTGCAGAAATGATTCAAACATCAGTTGATCATGGCATTAATTTCTTTGATCACGCAGATATTTATGGTGCAGGAAAAGCTGAAGAAGTGTTTGCGGCAGGATTTACTGAAACTGGGTTATCACGTGAAGACATTATTCTTCAATCAAAATGTGGTATCGTTCCAGGTGTAGAGTATAATTTTACTGCTGAACACATTGAAAAAAGTGTTGACGGTATTTTAAAACGATTAAATACGGAATATATTGATAGCTTATTGTTACACAGACCTGATACGTTAATGGAACCTGAAGCTATTGCTCGTGTATTTGAAAAACTACAAAAATCTGGAAAAGTACGTCATTTTGGTGTTAGTAATTTCTATCCTGGGCAAGTTGATTTATTACAACAAGCTTTGGATATGAAACTATTAGTTAACCAACTCCAATTCGGTGTCATGCACACTGGAATGATTGATTTGGGAACAAATGTGAATATGGTTAATGATGCTGGAATTAATCGTGATGGCGGTATTTTAGAATATTCGCGTCTTAAAAAAATGACGATTCAAGCATGGTCACCATTCCAATACGGATTCTTTGAAGGTACATTCTTAGATAATCCAAAATTTGCTGAATTAAATGAAGTTTTAAACCGTTTAGCTAAAGAAAAAGAAACAACTAATACTGGAATCGCAACAGCATTTATTCTACGTCACCCAGCTAAAATGCAGGTGATTGCTGGAACAATGAACGCAAAAAGAATTGTTGAAATTGCGAATGCTTCAGAACTTGAGCTAACACATGAAGAATGGTACGAAATTTATCGTGCAGCAGGAAATAAATTACCATAAATGAAAAAATTAAAGTAACTAACTAATTACTATTTTAGTTGGTTACTTTTTATATTAAGCGTATGAAAATTTCGTAGTTAACATACTGGGTATGGTAAAATTAGAATTAATAGGTGGTGGATTTGATTTGGAAAACAAATATGAGCATGTTTATCGTGAAATTAAAGCGAAAATTGTCGCGGGTGAATATGAAGTAAACGATAAATTAATGACTGAATCACAGTTAATGTCGATTTACGAATCTAGTCGTTATGCGGTTCGTAAAGCAATTGGTGATTTAGAGAATGCAGGGTATGTCTACCGAATACAAGGTGGCGGTATCTTCGTTAATGATTGGCATACTGTAAAAAAAGTGACACAAAATAATAAAATAATTGGTGTCATGACGACACATATTGCTGATTATATTTTTCCAAATATTATCACTGGAATAGATCGTATTATTTCTGAAGAGGGATATACAATCATGCTAAGTAATACGCTTGATAATGCTGAAAAAGAACGATATAGCCTTTTAAGAATGCTTGAAATGAATTTATCTGGACTAATCGTAGAACCAACACAAAGCGCATTAATAAATAAAAATAAGGATTTATACGAAAAGATAGTGGCGCAAAAAATACCAGTCCTTTTTATTAATGCACATTATGAAAACTTGGAAATTCCATACTTAGAGTTAAATGATTTTAATGGTAGTGAGGTTGCTACAGAGCATTTGATAAATGAAGGACATGGAAAAATACTTGGTATTTTTAAAGTGGATGATAAACAAGGTCAGTTAAGAATGAATGGATTCGTGCAAGCTTATATGGAACATTCAGCTATTTCATACCAAAGTGAGATATTGATGTACCAATCTGCTGATTCAATGCAAAATATCTATAAAAAAATTGAAAAGATTCTGCATAGATCGGATCATCCAACCGCGATTGTTTGTTACAATGACCAGCTTGCCATTAAATTAATAGATATTGTTAAGTCGATGGGAATGAAAATTCCTGAAGATATCTCAATTGTTGGTTTTGATGATTATCAATTATCAAAATATATGTCACCTAAATTAACAACAATTAGACATCCAAAGGAAAAAATGGGCCGAGAAGCTGCGACGATGTTATTAAAAATGATTAATTCTAAAACAATGTCGGCGAAATCTGTCGTATATGATGCAAAGCTAATCATTCGAGAAAGCGTTAAAAATAGGAATTAAAGCATGATAAGTATTACTCAAATTTGAGTAATACTTATTTTTTTGAAATTCATTCGAACAAATAAAAATAACTATTGATTTGTTCGAATGAATGTGAGAAAATGACCTTGTTGATAAATGCAAACGTTTTCAGAAAACGGTTGCTGTAGGTTTTTCGGTTGGTCGTACCAATCGGACAATAAAATTTGGAGGTGTCATATGCAAAAAGAAAAGAAAATATCTAGTAAGTTTATTTACTTTTTTGGGTCATTCGGAGGAATTTTGTTCGGATACGATATCGGGGTTATGACGGGGGCTTTACCATTCTTGCAAAAAGATTGGGCTCTTCAAAATAGTGCCGGAACCGTTGGTTGGATTACTTCAGGAGTTATGTTCGGTGCCATCTTTGGTGGCGCGTTAGCCGGTAAGCTTTCAGATAAGCTAGGTCGACGTAAAATGATTTTGATGTCAGCTATTATTTTCGTTATTGGTTCATTACTCGCATCATTCTCACCAAATAATGGCCAAATGTATTTAATTATTGTTCGTATTTTCCTTGGACTAGCAGTTGGTGCTTCATCAGCATTAGTACCAGCATACATGTCAGAAATGTCTCCGGCTAAATTACGAGGACGACTATCAGGAATTAATCAAACAATGATTGTTTCCGGAATGTTACTTTCATATATTATGGATTTTCTATTAAAAGATTTACCTGAAGCATGGGCATGGCGCGTTATGCTTGGCTTAGCAGCAGTACCAGCTGTTGTTTTATACTTTGGGGTTTCACGTTTACCAGAATCACCTCGTTTCTTAGTTAAAACAAATAAAGTTGATGAAGCTCGCCAAGTATTAACTTGGATTCGTCCAGCTAATGAAGTTGAACAAGAATTAGCTGATATTCAAACTACTGCGGGTGAAGAAAATCATATTGAAAAAACATCAATGGTTCAATTATTCACAGGTAAATATCGTTACTTAGTTATGGCCGGTGTTGGTGTTGCTGCATTCCAACAATTCCAAGGGGCTAACGCAATCTTCTATTACATTCCTTTAATTGTTGAAAAAGCAACTGGGAATGAAGCAAGTTCAGCACTAATGTGGCCAATTATTCAAGGGATTATCCTTGTCTTAGGTTCACTCTTATTCTTAGTTATTGCAGATAAATTTAAACGTAGAACACTTTTAATTCTTGGCGGTTTAGTAATGGGACTATCATTTATCTTACCTACAATCATTAACATGGTTGTACCAAATACGAGTCCTATGATGATTGTTGTTTTCTTATGTATCTACGTTGCATTCTACTCATTTACATGGGCTCCACTTACATGGGTATTAGTTGGTGAATTATTCCCATTAGCTGTTCGTGGAAGTGCTTCAGGAATTGCATCTTCAGCTAACTGGATTGGATCATTCTTAGTAGGACTATTATTCCCTATTATGACAGCTTCAATGCCACAAGATGCTGTGTTCGCAATCTTCGGAATCATTTGTTTATTAGGTGTTCTATTCATTCGTTTCTTCGTTCCAGAAACACGTGGTCGCTCATTAGAAGAAATTGAAAAAGAAGGTACAAGAAATTAAGTAACCTATACGTTAGGAGTGTAATTGATATGGATTTAGTAAAAACATCTCAAGCAATAAAAAATGGTCAAGTTTCACTTGGAATTGAATTAGGCTCAACACGTATCAAAGCAGTTTTAGTTACGGACGATTTTAAGACAATTGCAACAGGGAGCTTCAATTGGGAAAACCAATTGGAGGATGGTCTTTGGACTTATTCTCTTGAACAAGTTTGGACGGGGATTCAAGCTAGTTATAGACAAATGGCTGCAAATGTTCAAAGCAAATACCATGAATCATTAACAAAAATAGATTCAATTGGTATCAGTGCTATGATGCATGGTTACCTTGTCTTTTCGAAATCTGATGATTTATTAGTTCCCTTTAGAACATGGAGAAATAATAATACAGAACAATCAGCTGATGAATTAACAGAGTTGTTAAACTTCAATATTCCACAACGTTGGAGTATTGCACATCTTTATCAAGCTGTTTTAAATAATGAAGCCCATGTAAATGACATTGGTCATTTAGAAACATTAGCTAGTTATGTTCATTATATGTTATCTGGTAAAAAAGTTATCGGAATTGGGGATGCCTCTGGTATTTTCCCAATTGATGAAAAAACAGGCACATACTCAGCTGATTTATTAGATAAATTCAGTGGTATTGAAAAAGTTTCTGCTTATGATTGGGATATTAAAGACATCCTACCTACTGTTTTGAGAGCTGGTGAAAATGCTGGATCATTAACAGATACAGGAGCTAAATTACTTGATGTTAGTGGCAAACTTGAAAGTGGTAGCTTGATGGCACCACCTGAAGGTGACGCAGGTACAGGGATGGTTGGGACCAACAGTGTACGTAAGAGAACAGGTAATATCTCAGTTGGAACCTCTGCTTTTTCTATGACTGTTTTAGATCAGCCTATGAAAAAAGTGTACAAAGATATTGATATTGTAACAACACCAAGTGGTGCGCCAGTTGCAATGGTTCATGTTAATAATAGTTCGTCAGATATTAATGCATGGGCTTCAATCTTTGGCGAGTTCGCAGCAAAACTAGGTGTTCATTTAACACCAGATCAGTTGTATGAACGATTATTCTTAGAATCAACTCATGCTGATGCCGATGCAGGTGGATTAATGAATTATAGTTACTTATCAGGTGAAAATATTACACATATGCCTGAAGGTCGTCCATTATTTGTTCGAACACCTAACAGTAACTTTACATTACCTAACTTCATCAAGACGCAATTATATGCGGCATTTGCACCACTTAAGATTGGAATGGATATTTTAAGTCAAGAAGAACATATCCAAACTGATGTAATGATTGCTCAAGGTGGTATTTTAAAAACAGCTGTAATCGGACAACAAGTATTAGCTAATACGTTGAATATTCCAATTACGGTTATGAATACTGCTGGTGAGGGTGGACCTTGGGGAATGGCTGTCTTAGCAATATTTGCTAAGAAAAATAATAACGGTCAAAGCTTAGAAGACTTCTTAGATCATGAAGTTTTTGTAGACCCAGAAAGTATGACGTTAAGCCCAGAACCTGAAGGTGTAGAAGGTTACAATACATTTATAGCTAGATACGAAGCTGGCTTGTCTATTGAGTCAGAGGCAATAAAAAAAATTAAGGAAGAAAAGAGGAACTAGTATATATGTTAGAAAAGCTAAAACAAGAAGTGTACGATGCTAACATGCTGTTACCTAAGTACAACTTAATTACCTTTACATGGGGTAACGTGAGTGGAATCGATCGTGAAAAAGGGTTATTCGTCATCAAACCATCTGGTGTTGATTACGATGATTTAAAACCTGAAGATATGGTTGTTGTTGATTTAGACGGTAAGAAAATTGAGGGTGATATGAATCCCTCAAGCGATACAGAAACGCATCGCATTCTATACAATAACTTCCCTAATATTAAAGGTGTCGTTCATACTCACTCACCTTGGGCTGTTTCATTCGCACAAGCAGGCTTGGATATTCCAGCAGCCGGTACAACACATGCAGATACCTTTTATGGCTCAGTTCCAGCAAGCCGTATCATGAATGAAGCTGAAGTTGTCACAGAATATGAAAAACAAACAGGTGACGTGATTGTCGAAACGTTCAAAAAACGTGGACTCGATCCTGATCAAATTCCAGCTGTTTTGGTTAATGATCATGGTCCATTTACATGGGGTACATCTGCTTTAGATGCTGTGCATAATGCTGTTGTCTTAGAAGAAGTTGCAAAGATGACTTATCATACATTGCAATTGAATCCACATGCAATTGACATGCCACAATACTTATTGGATAAGCATTTCCTAAGAAAACATGGTAAAAATGCATATTATGGTCAAATTAAACACTAAAACACGTTTTTAAAAATAATAAACTATTAGGAGGAATTATATTATGTTAAAAGTTAGTGAAAAAGAATTTTGGTTCGTTGTCGGTAGTCAAGGTTTATACGGTCAAGATGTTTTAGACGTTGTTCAAGGTGATGCAGAAAAAATTATTGATAATTTAAATGCTAGTGGTTCACTACCATACAAAATTGTCTTTAAAGAAGTTGCAACAACTGCTGAAGTTATTACTAACATCATGAAAGAAGCTAACTTTGAAGACAAAGTTGCTGGTGTGATTACTTGGATGCATACTTTCTCACCTGCTAAAAACTGGATTCGTGGAACAAAATTATTACAAAAACCATTGCTACATTTAGCAACACAATTTGGTGAAAATATTCCTTGGTCAACAATTGATATGGATTACATGAACACAAACCAAAGTGCTCATGGAGACCGTGAATACGGCTTTATCAATGCTCGTCTTCAAAAACATAATAAAGTTGTTGTTGGTTACTGGAAAGATGAAGCAGTTCAATCACAAATTGCTGACTGGATGGATGTTGCTGTTGCTTACGGTGAAAGTTTCAACATTAAAGTTGCTCGTTTTGGCGATAACATGCGTAATGTTGCCGTTACAGATGGTGATAAAGTTGAAGCACAAATCAAATTTGGTTGGACTGTAGATTACTTTGGTATTGGTGATTTAGTTGCTGAAATGAAAGAAGTAACTGACGCTGAAATTAATGCAACATATAAAGAATGTGAAAGTATGTACGATATGGTTGTTGGCGACAACGATCCTGCCTTCTACGAAGACCATGTTAAAGAACAAATTAGAATTGAAATTGCTTTACGTAAATTTATGGAACGTGGTGGCTACAATGCATTCACATCTAACTTCGAAGATCTTTGGGGCATGAAACAATTACCAGGTATGGCTGTTCAACGTTTAAACGCTGAAGGTTATGGTTTCGCTGGTGAAGGTGACTGGAAGACTGCTGCAATCGACCGTTTGATGAAGGTTCTTGCACATAATAAAGCTACTGGATTTATGGAAGATTACACGTATGATTTACGTGCGGGTCATGAAGTAACTCTTGGTTCACATATGTTAGAAGTTGATCCTACATTAGCTTCAACAAAACCACGCGTGGAAGTACATCCATTAGGTATTGGTGACCGCGAAGATCCAGCTCGTTTGATCTTTGATGGTTCAAATGGTAAAGGTGTCGTTGTTTCAATGTCTGACTTTGGTACTGAATACAAATTATTAATTAACTCTGTTGAAGGTCAAAAACCAGAAGTTGAAGCTCCTAACTTGCCAGTAGCTCGTCAATTATGGATTCCAGAACCAAGTTTTAAAGAAGGCGTTCATTCATGGATTGAAAATGGTGGTGGTCATCATACTGTTCTTTCAATGAACGTGAAGGAACAACAAGTTGTTGATCTTGCTAAGATGTTTGATCTTGAATATGTTGAAATTAAAAAATAATTAATATTTTAAAGGATATCGCTGTTAAAGCGATATCCTTTTTTTGTGTAAGAAGAGTAATCAAATATGATTTATATCAAATAAAATCGGTGCTTACGAAAATAAAGATTCGTAAGCACCGATTTAGATTTCTAATGATAATAATTGAGAATTTTATCTGCATCTGAAAAAATAATCTCAGACTTTCGTGTTATAGATTTCCATCCACAATTTGTTCTAAAGTTGTTTTTGAAGGGATAAAGAATAAATTACCGGTTTCAGCGGTACTGAAATCTAATAATCGATCACTTTTACTTTCGAACATATTAATGAGCATTCGATTAGTTACTGCAAAATGACGTGCGTAACCAATGAAGTATGTCCCTGTAATGTCTTTCCCAGGTTCTGAGAAGGGAACGTTCATACGGACAATTTTATGCTCAATGCCATCTTTCATATCTTGTGAAGCAACGTTATGAGAATTTGGTAATTTTTCTTCGTCAGTTAATTCTAAATCAGAATCTTTCTTCCGACCAATTGCTTTTTCTTGGTCTTCAGTCTTTAAGGCATTCCAAGCGGCCATATTATGGATATACTTTTGAGCAAAAGCATAAGAACCGTTTGTAAAATCAGGATCTTCGCCCCCAATAACGGCGTAATCGAGTGCTTCATTAACATCTGGGTTTTCAGTACCATCAATGAAACCAATAACGGCGCGGCCTTCAAAATAACGGAAGCCGTGTGTTTCATCTTCTACAGTTGTGACATCCTTAATGAAAAGCATAAATTGCGCCATAACTTCATAGACAACAGCACTTTCACCAGCGCGAACATGAAAGAATAAATCGCCAGGAGTTGAAATGGCAGTGTATTTAGGCCCAACAATTTCTTTAAAATGGGTAAGTTCAACAGGTTTGATAGCATCAGGGAAAAGATAATCCCAAGCATCAGAGCCAAAACCAAAGGCAACTTTTAAGTTAGCTTTTGGATAACGAACGTTCATACTACGGATGATGGCCGGAATACGGTCAGATAGCTCTTGAACTGCTTCTAATTCAACTTTTTGATCTTTGTGATTTAAGTTTAGAATGGTGAAATTAACAGCTTCACCTAAATCTTTATAAACATCTTGTGTTAACTTTTCGTTTACTGACATAATAAATGCTCCTTAGACTTTTAATTTCCTTTAACGATTATAACCATTTTACCTGCATTATGTGGTGAATTTAATTGTTTATGGGTTTCAATAATATCGGTTAAATTAAAGTGATATTTTTTTGCTATTTTAATTTCTAATTCATCTTGCATCATTAAATCTGTTAAGAAAGTTAGCGTGTCACTATCTTTTAACTCTTTAACATTCTCAACAAGGTAGTAATCTGCGAGTGGCTTTGATGCTTGAACAGAGTCGGTTGGAACGCTAACTAACGATACCATTCTGCCGTTTGTCTTCAATGCTTTGACGCCTACCTCACTGCCAAGACCGCCAGGAGTTGCATCAACAACAATGTCAGCCATATCTTTAAAAGTTTCGGCGGGATTTTCTTTATCGTAGGCGCTATAATGATCTGCACCTAGTCGACGAACATAGGGTTCGTTGGTGCTTGAACCACTAGCGAGAACAGTTAATTCCATCAATTTAGCAAGTTGCACTAAAATCGATCCGACACTTCCAGAAGCGCCTTCAATAAAGATGGTTTCACCAGCCCTTGCTTTTGCAAAAAAGTTCAAAATATTGTATGCCGCTATACCAGGTGTTGGTAGCCCAGCAGCTTCAGCAATCGTCATATTATCAGGTCGCTTAGCAATATGTGATGTAAAGACGACAAGTTCTTCTGCGTAGCCACCGAAAGCCTTATGAACAACAACAGCATCACCGATATTAAAATGAGTAACTTCATCGCCAATTTCAGTAATAATACCCGTTACGTCACCTCCAGGTACAATTGGAAATGGTAAAGGCATAACGTCTTTCATATAACCGGCACGTAAAATTGCATCAAATGGGTTAATGCCAATCGCTTCGATTGAAACCCTAACCTGTTTTGATTTAAGCGCTACTTCTGGATTAACTTTTAATTCCTCAAATACGGTTGCGTCACCATATTGGTTAAAGCCAAATGCTTTCATAAGTATAACCTCCCTAGATTAAAATCATATTGGTACTAGTCCCAATATACCATAATTTTAAGAAAAGGTTTACAAAACGAGGGAGAATAACAAATTTTGTAACAATGTATTTTGCGCAATCTAATTGACAACGTATTTTTGAAGATGTATAATATCCATATTGGTAAATGATAGCGTTTTCATAAATAATTAAAAAGAAAGAATGTGAGTTATTTGGAAAAATATATTTTATCTATTGATGAAGGAACGACAAGTACAAGAGCAATTATATTTAATCACAAAGGTCAGAAAGTTTCTGATGCACAACGCGAATTTCCACAATATTTTCCTCAACCTGGCTGGGTTGAGCACAATGCAAATGAGATATGGAACGCAGTATTATCGACAATCGCAAATACATTTATCGATTCCGGGATTAAACCTAAGCAAATAGCAGGAGTTGGGATTACCAACCAACGTGAAACAACTGTTATCTGGGATAAGAAAACGGGATTACCCATCTACAACGCAATTGTTTGGCAATCACGTCAAACGGCAGAAATTGCGGAACAATTAAAACAAGATGGCTATGATGAATTAATTCATGAAAAGACAGGATTACTGATAGATGCCTACTTCTCAGCAACTAAAATTCGTTGGATTTTAGATCATGTTGATGGCGCCCAAGAAAGAGCCGAAAAAGGCGAATTACTTTTTGGAACTATTGATACTTGGTTAACATGGAAATTATCAGGTGACGAAACACATGTAACTGATTATTCTAATGCTAGTCGGACAATGTTATTTAACATTCATGATTTGAAGTGGGATGAAGAAATTCTAAAAATTATGAATATTCCAGCAGTTATGTTACCAGAAGTTAAATCAAATTCTGAAGTTTACGGACATACGAAAGATTATCATTTTTATGGTAGTGAAGTGCCAATTTCAGGAATGGCTGGAGATCAACAAGCTGCTTTGTTTGGTCAAATGGCATTTGAACCAGGAATGGTTAAGAATACTTATGGAACAGGTTCATTTATTGTCATGAATACAGGGACAGAACCTAAATTATCTAAAAATAATTTATTAACGACAATTGGTTATGGGATTAATGGTAAAGTTTATTACGCTTTGGAAGGTAGTATCTTCGTTGCTGGTTCAGCAATTCAATGGTTAAGAGACGGGATGCGCTTGGTGGAACATGCACCAGACACAGAACAAGCAGCTAAAGAATCGACGAATGATAATGAAGTTTATGTTGTACCTGCCTTTACAGGATTGGGAGCACCTTATTGGGATCCTGATGCACGAGGTTCAGTCTTTGGAATTACTCGTGGAACAACACGTGAAGATTTCATTAAAGCAACGTTACAATCATTGGCTTACCAAACTAGAGATGTTGTGAAAACAATGGAACTAGATACGGGAATTAAAATTCCGTTACTAAAAGTTGATGGTGGTGCAGCTAAGAATGATTATCTGATGAATTTCCAAGCAGATATTTTAAATACACCTATCGAACGTGCTCATGACCTTGAGACAACTGCTTTAGGAGCAGCCTTCTTAGCTGGATTAGCCGTTGGTTATTGGAAAGACCTAGAAGAACTCAAAGCTGAGTATACTGAAGGGGATATTTTTAAACCAACAATGCCTGTGGAAGAAAGCGAAGATCTATACGCAGGTTGGCAACAAGCGGTTGAAGCAACTCGAGTATTTAAACATAAACCAATGAAGAAAAACAATAAATAAGGGGGATACAACTATGTCATTTTCAGCAACATCAAGAAAACAAGATATCGAACGATTAAAGAATGAAGAATTGGATTTATTAACAATTGGTGGTGGTATCACCGGTGCCGGCGTTGCTATTCAAGCAAGTGCTATGGGTTTAAATAACGGATTAATTGAAATGCAAGATTTCGCTGAAGGAACATCATCGCGTTCAACAAAATTAGTTCATGGTGGTATTCGTTACTTGAAGACATTCGACGTCGGAGTTGTTTCTGATACTGTTCAAGAACGTGCAGTGGTTCAACATATTGCACCACATATTCCACGTCCACAATCAATGTTATTGCCTATTTATGATGAACCCGGCGCAACTTTTGATATGTTCTCAGTAAAAGTTGCAATGAATTTATATGATCAATTGGCAGGTGTTGTTGATCCTCAATGGGTTAACTACACAATTTCTAAAGCAGAAGTTTTACAACGCGAACCACAATTAAAATCTGATAAATTAATGGGTGGCGGTGTCTACCTTGATTTTAAGAATAATGATTCACGTTTAGTTATTGAAAATATCAAAAAAGCACATGAAGATGGCGGCTTGATGGTTAGTCGTATCAAGGCTTTAGACTTATTGCATGCTGACGGTAAAATTACTGGTGTTCATGTATTAGATTTAATTAGTGGCGAAGAATTTGATATTCATGCTAAATATGTTATTAATACAACGGGTCCATGGTCTGATTTTATCCGTAAAATGGATACTGATGAAGATTTTGTACCACAAATGCGCCCAACAAAAGGTGTTCATTTAGTTGTTGATTCTAAAAAATTAAATGTACCACAACCAACATACTTTGATTCTGGAAAACAAGATGGTCGTATGATCTTCGTTGTGCCAAGAGAAGATAAAACATATTTTGGAACAACAGATACTGATTTCCATGGTGATTTTGAACATCCTCGTGTTGAACAAGAAGATGCTGATTACTTACTTGATATTATTAACGAACGTTTCCCAACAGCTAATGTCAAAATTAGTGATATTGAATCAAGTTGGGCTGGATTACGTCCATTGATTTCATCAAACGGAAGTTCAGATTACAATGGTGGAAACTCAGGTAAAATTAGTGAGAAGAGTTTCAATGATGTTATTAACGTTATTGAACGTTTTGAAAAAGATGAAGTAACTAAAACAGATGTTGAAGATGTCTTGAATGATTTGGAAAGTACACTTTCTGAAGATAAGACAAGTGCATCACAAGTTTCACGTGGAAGTTCATTGACTATTTCAAAAGATGGCTTATTAACATTAGCTGGTGGTAAAATTACAGATTACCGTAAGATGGCTGCCGGTGCCATGGCTGCAATTACAAAATTATTGAAAGATAATTATAGTCAAGAATTCAATGCGATTGATTCTAAAAACTTACCTGTTTCAGGTGGTGATATTGATCCTAACAACGTTGAAGCAACAATTAGTTTCTTCGCAAAACAAGGAATGGACAATGGGTTGACTGAAGAAGAAGCTACAGTATTTGCTAACTTATTTGGTTCAAATGCAGCACGTGTATTTAGTCAAATGACTCACGTTAAAGCAGCAGAAGGACTTTCTTTAGGTGAAACAGCTAGTCTTCACTATTCAATGGAAGAAGAAATGACGTTAACACCAACTGATTACTTAATGCGTCGTACTAACCATATTCTTTTCCATCGCGATACATTAGATGCTGTTAAAGTTGGCGTAATTAACGAAATGGCAAGTTACTATAGCTGGACTAAAGAAGAAAAAGCAAAACAAACTGCAGATTTAGATGCAACAATTGCAGAATCAGATATGAATTACTTAAAATAACCATCAAAAATAGGGGTGAGTGTGATGACAACAAGTCTTATGACGCAACTTTTGGGTGAATTTTTAGGCACAATGATTTTAGTATTATTAGGTAATGGGGTTGTTGCTGGTGTTTCGTTACGTAAGTCAAAAGCTGAAGGTGCTGGTTGGATTGCAATCACATTAGGTTGGGGAATTGCCGTAACCTTGGGTGTCTATGCGTCAGCCTTTATGGGACCAGGACATTTGAATCCAGCTGTAACTTTGGCAATGGCAATTGTTGGTAAGATTGCTTGGTCTTCTGTATTACCATATATGGTTGTCCAGGTTGCTGGTGGTATCGTTGGTGCTTTTCTGGTATGGGTTCAATACATGCCACATTGGAAAGAGACGAAAGATTCTGATGCAATATTTGGATCATTCGCAACTGCTCCTGCAATAAAAAGTAATCTATATAACTTTTTAAGTGAATTAATTGGGACATTTGTCTTAATCTTTAGTTTGCTAGCATTCACAAAAGGTAACTTTACAGATGGTTTAACACCAGTCGTTGTTGGTATCTTAATTGTTGGTATTGGTCTTTCACTTGGTGGGACAACTGGTTATGCAATTAATCCGGCCCGTGATTTAGGTCCTCGTATTGCACATGCTATTTTACCAATTGCGAACAAAGGTGGATCAGATTGGTCATATAGTTGGGTACCAATTTTCGGACCATTTGCTGGCGCAGTGATTGCCGCAGGGTTATTCTTAGCTGTAGCATAGGTTAAATGTCTGAAATAATTTATTATTAAGTTAAACCTCTATTATTGAATTTTAATTCAATAATAGAGGTTTTTTATAGTAAATTTTAAAGGGTATTTTTATTGTATATTGATAAATTATGCGATATAATAATTTTTCAATCGTATTTATACGAATAGATTAAGCATAATAAAGGATGTGTAACAGTGACTGTATCTTACTTAAGACTGGCAACGCCAGAAGACTTACCAGCAATTACAGGAATTATTGAGGAAGCAAAAGCTTACCTTAAAGAACAGGGAATTGACCAATGGCAAGGTGCTTACCCGGCGGCGAACCATTTAGAACAAGATATTAAAGATCAATTGACTTATGTCTTAATGGTTGGAGATGAAATCGCAGGAACTGCTGCACTTTGGCTAGGAATAGATCCTATGTATCTTAACATTGAAGATGGCGAATGGATTAATGGCCCACAAGCACGTTATTCGGCTATTCATCGAGTTGCTGTTTCTTCAAAATTTAGAGGTCAACGTTTATCAGAAAAAATGATTTCAGGCTTATTAACAATTGCGAGATCATTGGGTTACAAAGATGTTCGCGTTGATACACATCCTGAAAATAAAGGGATGCAACATGTCATTACCTCAAATGGATTTGATTATAAAGGTATCATTCATATGGAAGATGGCGTTAACTCAGCACGATATGCTTACCAAATTATTTTAAAATAAAACGTTTAAGACAGCGAATGATATCGCTGTCTTTTTTTGTGAAAAAAGTAACAATTTGAATTTTGATAAGGTATACTAGTATCAATATGAAGGAGGGATTTTTTTGATTTCAACAGCAACGACTTTAGCGGGTTCAAATTTTGATAATTGTATGATGAATGCATCGGGTGTTTATTGTATGGATAGCGACGAATTACTTGCCGTCGAAAGTTCTAAGGCGGCAACTTTTGTAACGAAGAGTGGCACGCTTCAACCACGTAAGGGTAATCCAGAACCTCGTTATTTTGAAACAGAATTCGGTAGTATTAATTCAATGGGCTTACCAAATAATGGCGTTGATTACTATTTAGATTTTGTCTCTCAAAATCAGATAAACCATCCTGGTAAAACATACTTTTTATCAATTACGGGTTTTAATCTAGCGGAAGATCTCGAGTTACTTCAAAAAGTAACAGATTCAGATTTTGCAGGAATTGTTGAATTAAATTTATCTTGTCCTAATGTACCAGGAAAGCCCCAAACGGGTTATGACTTTGAAACAGTTGATGCGATATTAAAAGCTGTTTTTAATAGTTATCACAAACCGTTAGGAGTTAAATTACCACCGTACTTTGATATTATTCATTTTGATCAAATGGCTGCTATTTTAAATAAATATCCATTGTCTTATGTCAATAGTATCAATAGTATTGGGAATGGACTATATATTAATGATGATACAGAAACGGTCGTTATTAAACCCAAGCAAGGTTTTGGTGGTATTGGCGGCGAATATGTTAAGCCGACTGCTTTAGCTAATGTACATGCGTTCTATCAACGATTAAATAAGAATATTCAAGTAATCGGAACTGGTGGCATTCAAACTGGTAAAGATGTTTTTGAACATATTCTATGTGGAGCAAGTATGGTGCAAGTTGGAACAGCGTTGATGGTTGAAGGACCCGCTGTTTTTGAACGACTAACAACTGAGCTAGAAGAAATTATGGCAGAAAAAGGGTACCAAAGTATTGAAGATTTTAGAGGAAAATTGAATTATTTATAGGGATGAGATAGGGAAAATTATACCAACTTTATACGAAGGTATATGGGCAAACAGCTGAAATTAGTCATGGACTAATGGACTATAGACGTAACGATATTTAGCTTTAAATGGAATGAGATAATTTACCTAATTAAATGGTGAATTATCTCATTTTTAATTAATAGAATAGTGTTAGTAGTAGTTAATATTTATAGATAAAAAAATATTAGTAGTTATGTGTGCAAACGCTTGCACAATGCTTTATTCAGTGCTATTATTTAGACAAGATAAGTTGGGTGCAACATAAAAGGGGAGTTTAATATGACAGATTACATTACAAGCGATTTAGAAAAAGATATTACCGTTATTAATGCTTTTGATTTAGAAAAAGATGCAGAAAAGATTATTCCAAAGGGTGGATTTGGTTATATCTCTAGTGGAGCTGGAGATTTGTATACTTTAGAAGAAAATATAAAGGCATTTAATCATAAACTAATTAGACCTAGAGTGTTACAAGAAATTGATCATCCCGATACAAAAACAACTATTTTCGGAGATGAAATCACATCGCCTATTATTATGGCACCAGTTGCTGCACATGCATTAGCTCATGTTAAAGGTGAAATTGATAGCGCTAAGGGTGTTTCAGATTATGGTTCAATCTACACAGCAAGTTCATTTGCAACGAAATCATTTAAAGAAATATCAAGTCAAGCTAATGGTCAACCACAATGGTTCCAATTCTATATGAGTAAAGACGATGGTATTAATCGTAATATTATGGATGAAGCAAAAGCTAATGGGGTTAAAGCAATTGTTTTAACTGCTGATGCAACTGTTGGTGGTAATCGTGAAACAGATAAACGTAATGGATTCACTTTCCCACTAGCAATGCCAATTGTTCAAGCTTATCAAAGTGGTGTTGGTCAAACAATGGATGCTGTTTATGGTTCAGCAAAGCAACGCTTAAGTCCAAAAGATGTTGAATTCTTAGCAGAATATTCAGGTTTACCTGTCTTTGTTAAAGGAATCCAAGGTGGAGAAGATGCAAGTGTTGCAATTAATTCAGGTGCTGGTGGCGTCTGGGTTTCAAATCATGGTGGTCGTCAAATTGATGGCGGAATCGCTGCATTTGATGCACTTCAAGAAGTAGCAGAAACTGTTGATAAGCGTGTGCCTGTTGTCTTTGATAGTGGTGTAAGACGTGGAGCTCATGTTTATAAAGCCTTAGCAAGTGGTGCAGACTTAGTTGCAATCGGTCGCCCAGTTGTTTATGGCTTGGCACTTGGTGGTCATAAAGGTGTTCAAAATGTCTTTAATTACTTCCAACATGAATTAGAATTAACAATGCAATTAACTGGAACGCATAATATTGATGAAGTTAAACGTACTAAATTAATCGATAATCCTTACGGAAATTAAAAAAATATAAAAGTTAGTTAGCACTTAAAAACTGTTAGATTGGTTGTTAAAACCTTTTTAACAGTTTTTTTATTTTTGAAAATAGTCAAAACACGAACTTTAAATGTTAATAAATCTACAAAAGTGCGTATTTTGTATTGATTTTTTATTTAATTCGCGTAATATACTGTACATAATATAAAAAATCACAACATAGGGAGATTATATTGCATGAATAATACAGAGGGAAAATCAGGTATTTTTGATCGGTTATTTCATATTAATGAGTCAGGTTCAACGGTTAAACGTGAATCAATGGCTGGATTAACAACTTTCGTATCTATGGCTTATATATTATTCGTTAATCCTCAAGTTTTGGGCGCTGCGGGTATGGACAAAGGAGCTGTGTTTACAGCAACAGCAATATCTGCCGCGTTCGGTTGTTTCTTGATGGCATTCTTAGCTAATTATCCTATCGCAATTGCTCCAGGATTAGGTGACAATGCATTCTTTACTTATTCAGTTGTTATTGGAATGGGTATTCCATGGCAAACGGCAATGGCCGGTGTTGTGGTTGCCTCAATTATCTTTATGCTTATTACGTTCTTTAAAATTCGTGAAATTGTGATAGATGCAATTCCACATGACTTAAAATTAGCAATGGCCGCAGGTATTGGGTTGTTTATCGCTTTTGTTGGATTACAAGAAGGTGGACTTATCATTGGAAACCAATCAACATTGGTCGCGATTGGTTCACTAACGGTGCCAACTACATGGCTGACAATTTTTGGACTCGTTGTGATTGTTATCTTAATGGCTAAAAAAATTCCTGGCTCAATCTTTATTGGAATGGTTGCGACAACTATTTTAGGGTTAGTTATGGGACTTATCAAATTACCAACACATATTATTTCTTCTGTTCCAAGTTTGGCACCAACATTTGGAGTAGGGGTTGAAAATTTACATAAAATTAACTCACTTCAACTTTGGTCTGTTGTTTTAATATTCTTGATGGTAGCCTTTTTCGATACGGCGGGAACTTTAATCGGGTTAGCTACTCAAGCAGGATTTATGAAAAATAATAAAATGCCACGAGTTGGTCGCGCGTTATTATCTGATTCTGCTTCAATGTTAGCCGGATCTGTTCTGGGAACAACACCAACTGCTGCTTATGTTGAATCATCAGCTGGAATTGCAGTTGGGGGAAGAACTGGACTGACATCATTAGTTGTCGGGTTTATGTTCGTTCTAAGTTTATTCTTTTCACCACTTCTGACAGTTGTGACATCACAAGTGACGGCGCCCGTTTTAATCGTTGTTGGTATTTTAATGGCACAATCATTAAAGGGTATTGATTGGGGTCGATTTGAAGTAGCAGTACCAGCATTTTTAATGGTTGTCGGAATGCCTTTAACTTACAACATCTCGTATGGTATTGCCTTTGGTTTCGTATTATACCCAATTACAATGATGGCAGCAGGTCGTAGAAAAGAAATCGGGCCTGTAATGTATATCTTGTTCTTTGTATTCCTATTCTTACTTTACGTATTAAATATTCTTCAATAACATATAAAATTGATGGGTGGATAACTAAATGACACAGACGTTAGCACAGTTAAAAGACTATATTTCTGCAGGTGCAGCAAAAATTCCTGCAGATTTAGTAATCGAAAATGGCAAGTTAGTTAATGTTATGACAAGTGAGATTTATCAAGCAAATGTAGCTATCTATAAAGAGAAAATTGTTGCGATAGGTAATATTGAAGCTTATATCGGCAATGATACGGAACATATAGATGCAACTGGAAAGTATATAACGCCAGGATTAATTGACGGACATATTCACGTTGAATGTAGCAAAATGAGTATGACAAGTTTTGCTAATGCTGTTGTACCTTTTGGAACAACGAGTATTATTTCTGGTTTAGATGAAACAATATCAGTTGCCGGACTAGAAGGTGTTCAAGAAGTTTTTAAAGAGGTAGAAAAATTACCGCTTAATTTATTTTGGGGTGCACCATATAAGACACCATATACAATTCCAAAATCAACAATTGCTTTTAACATCGATTCAGATGTTCAAGAAACAATTCAAAAATGGACAGAATGTTACGGTATCTGGGAAACGGTTAGAGAAGCTGTTGAAACACAAGATGAAGATACGTTAAAAACGTTGGTTCACGCACAAAATAATCACCAACCCATTTTCGGTTGTGCACCAATGGCAACCGGATTGAAATTGAATGAGTATTTAGCAAGTGGTGTTCGCTTAGATCATGAAAGTTATAGTCATGAGGAGCTTGTTGAAAAAGCACGGAATGGGATGAATATTTTAATCAGGGAATCATCCGTTACACATTTCTTGGCAGAAAATATTCGAGCAGTTACTGAAGTTAATCCAGCAATTGCACGACATGTTAGTTTCTGTACAGATGATGTAACTGCATCTGATATTTTACAAAAAGGACATCTTGATAACCTTGTTAAATTAGCTATTCAAGCAGGTGTAGAACCAATTACAGCAATTCAAATGGCAACAATAAATAGTGCTGAAGCTTATCGAATTGATGATCAAGTTGGGTCTGTATCGCCAGGAAGACTTGCTGACATATTGATTGTTGATCAGCCAAGTTCATTTAATGTAGAAATGGTTATTAGTCGGGGCAAAGTTGTTGCCAAAAATAAAAAAATAAGTGAAATGTTGATTGCACCAATCAGAAGTAATTTATTTAAAGGCCAGTTGAAGCATGAGTTAACCTCTGAAAAAGATTTTGAATATAAAGTTAATGAAAAAGTAGGAATGGCAACTGTCCAAACAATTAATAGTCAGGGTGCTTTTGTTCGAAAAAGAAAAGATGTTGAATTAACGATAGAAAATAATATCGTACAACCTAGTCCAGAAAAAGATGTCGCTTTAGTTTCTGTATTAGAACGATTTGGTAAAAATGGAAATCAGGCACTTGGATTTACATCTGGATGGGGCTTGAAAAAAGGGGCAATGGCATCATCTTCTGCACCTGATGATAATAATATTGTCGTTATGGGTGTCAATGCAAATGATATGTCGATTGCTACAAATGAATTAATTAAAGCAGGCGGTGGTCAAATTGTTGTTATTGATGGAAAAATTATTTCATTTTTAGCATTACCTGTGGGTGGTATCATGAGCGACTTATTACCAAGTGAAATTGAAACTGGCGAAATTGCGCTAAGAAAAGGGTCAAATTTAATGGGTAGTGATTTACCTGATCCAATATTTTATATGTCATTTTTACCAATTACGGCAATTCCAGATTTGGCAATTACTGATTTAGGCATGGTAGATTGTGTCGCTTTAGAAATAGTTGATCCAATTATTAAGATATCATCTCTTAAAGGATAAGGAGTTATGATGGAAAAAGAAAATTTAAAGAAGTTAATTGATGTTGCTGCTGGCCGAATTCCTGCTGATTTAGTCTTAACTAATGGCAAAATTATTGATGTTTATAATGCACAGGTAATGACTGGGGATGTCGCAATTGTTGATGGCCTTATTGCTGGAATCGGTGGCCAATATGATGGGGATAAGACGGTTGATGTTCATGGTCAATATATTTCACCAGGATTTATTGATCCACATATTCATATAGAATCTGCCTACGTTGGACCAGAAGAGTTTGGCCGTTTAATAACGCCGCATGGGACAACAACGGTCA
The DNA here is from genome assembly GCF_056782015.1 of Dellaglioa sp. CoH-57-MRSF-17. The sequence goes on from NZ_JBXAXY010000001.1 coordinate 187,768, forward strand.
TGGCAGATCCACATGAAATTGTGAATGTAGCGGGCCTAGTTGGACTCGACTATATGATTAATGCAGCTAAAGAAACAGCCCTTAATATCCAATACATGCTGCCTTCATGCGTTCCAGCAACAAAAATGGAAAATTCTGGAGCGGTTATTTCGGCCAAAGACATGATTAAACCACTCACGAATAATGAGACAAGTGGCTTAGCTGAATTTATGGATTTCCCTGGTGTGATTAATGCTGAGAGTGATATTTTAGATAAATTACTGGTCGCAAAAAATTTAAATAAACGAATTGATGGGCATAGTCCTCAAGTTTATGACAAAGATTTAAATGCCTATATTGCCGCAGGAATTCAAAATGATCATGAATGCTCAACCCTTGAAGAAATGCAAAATCGATTAAGCCGTGGTATGTACGTCTTCCTACGTGAAGGATCTGTCACGCATAATTTAAGAACACTATTAAAAGGTGTCACAACCACTAATTCTAGAAGGGCCATTCTATGTGGAGATGATGTCCAAGCGAAAACAATTATTGAAAAGGGTCATTTAGATAATAGTTTGAAAATTTGTATCGAAGAAGGTATAGATCCTTTAGTTGCCATTCAAATGGCGACACTTAATACCGCTGAGTGTTGTGAGCTTAAAGATAGAGGTGCTATTGCACCTGGACTTAGAGCAGACTTAACAATTATTAGTGATTTAACGGATATGCTAATTTCAAGTGTCTATATTGCTGGTGAAAAAGTTGCTGAAGAGGGAAAATATTTACTAGAAACTAAAAGCTATACAATTGATAGTGTCCAATCGTCAGTCCATTTAGCTAACTTTAGTCAAGAAAAATTAGTTCTGCCTCTAACAAGTAATAGAGTTCATGCAATTGAAGTAATTCCTAACGAAGCAATTACAATAGATAGAGAAATTAATGTTAGTCGTGATGAACTAGGTAATTTTATCTACGATTCAAGTATTCCAGTTTCTAAAATTTCAGTTATTGAACGGCACCATGAAACGGGAAATATTTTCACGGGTGTCTTGAAAGATTACGGTATTAAACATGGGGCAATTGCTATTTCTATTGCACATGATTCACATAATTTAATTACAACAGGAACTAATGATCAAGATATGGCGTTGGCAATTGAGACTTTGAAAGATATTCAAGGTGGGATGGTCCTGACAAAAGATAACAAAGTTTTAATATCAATTCCATTGCCAATTGGCGGATTGATGAGTGACCAATCTGGAGAATGGATATCAGAACAGCTTGAACTATTTAATAAAGTTGCTTATAGAGAGCTCGGCATTAATGATACGGTGGATCCTGTGATGACATTAAGCTTTATGTCGTTAGCGGTGATACCGGAATTGAAAATAACTGATATGGGTTTAATTAATATCAATGAATTTAAATTTGAAGATGTTAGTGTGTAAGTCTGTTAAATCAATGATGAACGGTTGCCTTTATATTAAAATTATTGATAATTAGTTTTATTTAAAAAATGAAAGTTTTATCTGATGATTAAATGTGCTAAAATGTACCTGTATTAAAAAATGCAATACAGACGTATTGTAATTTATCTAGGAGGACTTCAAATGTCATTAGTAAATGGTACAAGTATGTTTAACGCTGCTCGTGAAGGTCATTACGCTGTTGGTGCTTTTAACACAAACAACTTAGAATGGACTCGCGGTATTCTTGCTGCAGCCCAAGAAAAAGGTGTTCCAGTTTTAATCCAAACATCAATGGGTGCTGCAAAATATATGGGTGGATATGAATTAGCTTTACACCTTGTTCAAGACACTATTAAATCAATGGGTATCACTGTTCCCGTTGTTATGCATTTAGATCATGGTGATTTTGAAGCTGCTAAAGAATGTATCGAAGTTGGTTACAACTCAGTTATGTTTGATGGTCATGATTTACCATTTGCAGAAAACTTAGAAAAAACAAAAGAAATCGTTGCTTTAGCACATGCTAAAGGTATCTCAGTTGAAGCAGAAGTTGGTTCAATTGGTGGAGAAGAAGATGGAATTGTCGGAGCTGGTGAATTAGCTGACGTTAACGAAGCTAAAGAACTTGCTGCAACAGGAATCGACTACTTAGCTTGTGGAATTGGTAATATTCATGGCCAATACCCAGCTAACTGGACTGGTTTAAACTTCGATCGCTTAGCTGAATTAGCTGCTGTAATCGAACAACCACTTGTATTACATGGTGGTTCAGGTATTCCTAAAGACCAAATCCAAAAAGCTATTAAAATGGGTGTTTCAAAAATCAACGTTAATACTGAATGTCAATTAGTATTCGCTGCTGCTACTCGTAAATATATTGAAGAAGGTAAAGACCAACAAGGTAAAGGTTATGACCCTCGTAAATTATTTGCACCAGGTACAAAAGCAATCACTGATCTTGTTGAAGATCGTATTGAATGGTTCGGTACAAGCGCAGCTAAATAATTTATTATTTAGTTCTTTCAAAAAGAGTTTTCAAAATCGTTATGATTTTGGAAACTCTTTTTTTGTGTCTTGAGAATTGAATGGTCATGGAATTATTAATAAAAGCTAGTTTAATTGGTTATTTGTAAACGTTTGCAATATAATGGAGAAGTACCTAAAACAGACAGAAAAGGGGATACTATGAAAAAAATAATTAATGATCCAAAAAATATTGTAAGTGAAATGGTTAATGGGTTAGTTAAGGCTTATCCACAATACCTACGTAAAATTGATAGTACGGAAGCTATGGTTAGAAGTGATGTGGCATCGATGGAAGATAAAGTTGGACTCATTAGTGGTGGTGGAAGTGGACATGAACCTGCCCATGCTGGTTTTGTAGGTCCCGGTATGTTGTCAGGTGCAGTTGCTGGACAAGTTTTTACTTCACCCACGCCAGACCAAATTTATGAAGCAATCAAAGCTGCTAATCACGGTAAAGGTGTTTTCTGTATTGTGAAAAATTACTCCGGCGATGTCATGAATTTTGATATGGCCAAAGAATTTGCTGAAATAGATGAAATTAAAGTGAAATCAATTGTTGTAGATGATGATATTGCAGTTGAAGATAGTCTATATACACAAGGAAAACGTGGTGTTGCGGGAACAGTGTTCATGCATAAAATATTGGGTGCTGCTGCAGATCAAGGAGCTACATTAGATGAAATAGATGAACTTGCTAAAAAAGTGATGCCAAATATTAAAACAATTGCGATTGCATTGAGTGGTGCGACCGTCCCAGAAGTTGGTAAACCAGGATTTGAACTTGCAGATGATGAAGTTGAATATGGCGTAGGAATTCATGGTGAACCCGGATATCGTCGTGAAAAATTAAAACCTTCTAAGGAATTGGTTGAAGAGTTACTAAGTAAACTAAAAGTTGCATTTGATATGAAATCTGATGATAAATATGCCGTTTTAGTTAACGGATTAGGAGCAACACCGTTAATGGAACAATATATTTTTATGAACGATACGCTTGATCAATTAAATAATAAAAAAGTCGATGTCGCATTTACAAAGGTCGGTAATTATATGACATCATTAGATATGGCTGGAATTTCTTTGACATTATTTAAAATTGAAGATGATAAATGGCTTTCTTATTTAAATTATACGGTAGATACAATCGCTTGGTAAGAGGAGATAATAAAATGCTAACAATTGAAAATACAACAGAATGGTTCCAGATTTTTTCAGAGAAAATAAGTGAAAATAAAGCTTATTTGAGTGAGCTAGATACACCAATTGGTGATGGAGACCACGGAAATAATATGGCTCGTGGTGCCGAAACAATTCAAGATTTATTAAAAAATCAAAAATTTGAATCCTTATCAGACTTATTTAAAAGTGTCGCAATGGCCTTTATTAAATCTGTTGGTGGTGCTTCTGGGCCACTTTATGGAACGGCTTTTATTGAAATGTCTAAATTAAGTAAAGAAACAAATGATCCAGCTAAATTAATAGCTGCGGGACTAGATGGTATTAAAAGACGCGGTGATTCAGATGTTGGAGCTAAAACCATGATTGATGTTTGGAATCCAGTTTTAGGGGATATTAAAATGAAGCAAATAACAGTTGAAAAAATACAAGCAGATGTTGAAGCAACCAAAGAGCTTGTTGCAACAAAGGGACGTGCATCATATCTCGGAGAACGTTCTGTCGGTCATGTTGATCCAGGAGCTATGTCGAGTGGCTATTTATTTGAGGCATTACTGGAAACGGGGGTGCTAGTATGACATATGGGGTTGTAATTGTATCGCATGTTCCTGAAATTGCAGAAGGTATCAAGCGACTATTAGATCAAGTTGCAGCAAGTGTCTCAATCACAACAGCTGGTGGGACTGATGATAACGGAGTTGGTACATCATTTGATAAAATCCAAGCAGCTTTTGACGAAAATAGTGCCGATGAGTTGTTAGCTTTTTATGATTTAGGAAGTGCTAAGATGAATTTAAATATGGTCATGGAATTCACAGATAAAAAAGTTCATCTGTACGATACAGCTTTAATCGAAAGTGCTTATACTGCTGCATCTCTTTTAGAGGCTGATGTTAAATTAGCTGATATTGAGGTTCAACTTGAAGCGTTAAAAATTAAATAGCGTAAAAAAATAACGTTAATCTTAATGATTAACGTTATTTTAGTTAGTCTATAAAGCTAAAGTAATTGCGATAAAGGCCAGTAATGCAGGTAATCCTTGTACTAAAATTATTTTTTTTGCAGATGTTAAACTACCAAAAACAGCAGCAATAAAAACAAATCCTGTAAAAAGCAACAACATTGATTTAAGCGCAGCACCAGTTAGAATGAAAAGTACAATCATTAGACCGATACTAATAAAACCATTGTATAGCCCTTGATTAGCCATTAATACTTTTGATTCTTTCTGATTTAAAAATTCTGGTCTTAATTCAAAGGCTTTTTGAGCGATTGAACTAGTTGAGAAAAATAGTTCAAGAATCATAATAAATAAGTGTTCAAGTGCAACAATCCAAGATAATATAAGTGCAATTAACATAGAAATCTCCCCTTAATCGTTATGGATATAGTATAACGTAATGTAATTGGTAGCACAATCAATCGATTTAATCGCTTACAATGAGAATGCTTTAATATTCAAAAAAAAGACTTATGACAGTGAGTTATTTTGTGTAACATTATATTTTATTAAAGTTATTAAGGAGAATGATATATGCCAACAAATGCAAAAGAAGGAATTATTTTTACAACATTAATGTGCTCGATGATGGTTTTCGTTATGAGTGCATACAATTTATTATTAGTCGGAAAACTAGGTCTTGTGACGTTATTACTTGGATTCATTCCTGGTTTTATTGTTGCTTTTATCTTAGATGTTTTAGTTGTCGGTAAAATTGCGATGGCAATTGCTGATAAGTTACCTCTTAATCATGATAAAATGTGGCAAATGATTCTCGCAATCTCAGGAATGATGATTTGTGGAATGGTCGCTTTTATGTCACTTTATGGGTTACTTATTGAAGGTGGTATGCCTGCTCATTTCTGGTCTGCTTATCTTTCTACTGTTGGACACAATATTATTGTTGCGGTACCGTTACAACTAATTATTGTTGGACCAATTTCAAGAAAAATTTTAAGCATGATTCATGCAAAAGATGAAGCTAAAAGAGTCACACAATAATCGTTTATATTTATAGAAGATTCACCAGTAAAATGGTGAATCTTCTTTTAGTAAAGGCTTGTATTGGAATGACATCGCCTAAAGGGGTTATAATGTAGTTGTTCATTTGAAATAACTTTGACTATAACTTCAAAATACAAAGGAGATTATATTTATGAAAGATTTTCAATTTAAAAATACAACTGATATTCGATTTGGTTCAGATCGTATCGAAACAGAATTACATGATGCGGTTGCACAATTTGGTCCCAATGTATTATTAACATATGGTGGTGGATCAATTAAACGTTCAGGTTTATATGACAAAGTAAAGAAAATTTTGAGTGATTTAAATGTTGTTGAATTAGCAGGAATCGAACCAAACCCTAAAGTGGGTTCAGTTCGTGAAGGTCAAAAGTTAGCTAAAGAAAATAAAATTGATGTTATTTTAGCTGTCGGTGGTGGTTCTGTTGTTGATGCTTCAAAAATGATTGCTTCAGCAGCATTTTATGAAGGAGATCCTTGGGATTTATCATTAGACCCCTCAAAACGTTTCAAAATTGATCAATTACCTTTTGTCGATATTTTAACGTTAGCAGCTACTGGTACTGAAATGAATGCTGGATCAGTTATCTCAAATCCAGAAACAAATGAAAAAATAGGTAGTTTTGGTCCCAAAACACCAGCTGTTTCATTCTTGGATCCAGCATTAACAATGAGTGTTTCAAAATGGCAGACTGCTGCTGGTTCAATTGATATTTTCTCTCATTTGACAGAGCAATACTTTGATAAAGAAAAAAATAATGATGTTTCTGACGGTATGATTGAAGGTATCATGCGAACAGTTATTAAATGGGCACCAATTGCAGTTGCGGAACCTGATAACTATGATGCTCGTGCTAATTTAATGTGGTCATCAACAATGGCATTAAATGGTATTATGCGATTAGGTTATCAAGATGGCTGGACATCCCATTCTATTGAACATGAGTTATCAGCGTACTACGATATTACTCATGGTGTTGGGCTAGGTATTATAACACCTCGTTGGATGAAATTCGTTTTATCTGCGGATACGGTTTCTAAGTTTGCTAAATTTGGTCGCAATGTTTGGCATATTCAAGATGATGATGACCAAGTCGTTGCTGATAAAGCTATTCAATCAGTTTATGACTGGGTTAAATCGTTAGGTGTACCAACAACGTTACCCGGTGTTGACATCAATGAAGAAACAAACTTTAAAGTAATGGCTGAATCAGCTGTTAGAGTTGGAAAATTAGATAGTGCTGTTTATGTTGATATGTCAGTAAATGATGTTATTGATTTATACAAAGCTTCAATGACAACTGAAAGTTTCGAATAAAGTAGTAAAAGCATCTCTGTTTAGAGATGCTTTTTTTGTGCCATAAATCGAAAATTTGTTTTATGATATAAAATTCGGTATGCTAAATAGTAAGGGGTTACAAATTTAGAACAGAAAGAGGGCCTTTATGATAAATAGGATGAAACCACAAGTTATTCAATTTTTATTAATGTTAATTGGGTTAGAAATGATTGCAATAAGTATTAATTTTTTCTACGCACCACAAGAAGTTGCGGTTGGTGGTGCAACTGGTATTGCAATCCTTTTAGAAACAGCTTTTAATTGGAACGTTTCGATTGTATTATTGAGCATTAACATGGCGCTATTGATCTTGGCTTATTTTATGTTAGAGCGTTCAACGACTAAAAAAATTATGATTGGTAGTTTTGTATTACCGTTATTTTTAGCGATTACGCCTCAAATAAATATTGTCGAGGATAGATTATTAGCTGTTATTGTCGGTGGCGCAGTTTTTGCGGTGGGAATATCAATTCTCTATCGAATTGATGCATCCAGTGGTGGAACAACGGTTCCACCACTAATAATCAAAAAATATTTCAATATTAAACCTGCAACCAGTCTATTAATAATTGATGGTATTGTGTGTTTTTTCAATATATTTGTCTCGGGTTCTGAAGCATTTATTTTAGCGATTTTTTCTTTAATAATCACGTATTTAATTATGAATTATATTGAAACGGGATTGGACCGTAAAAAAGTTTTATATGTGATGAGTACAGAAGAGGGATTAAAAAAATTAAAAGAAGATATTAATACAACTATAGATAGAGGTCTAACAATCTTTGATGCTAAAGGTGGTTATTCAGGTGAAAGCAAAGAAATGTTGATGATTATTGTTGAAAATCAAAATTATCAACAAATGTTAAATAAGGTGCATACGATTGATCCAAATGCATTTATCATCGTATATAATATCGCAGAAGTTCATGGCGCAAATTTGTCTGGGATTGAATAGGAGATTTTGACATGTACTTAATGAATTGGTTTAATGGCACGGATTATTTTTGGCTAGGGATGACTGATAAAGGATTGAGTTTTGTTGGGTCGCCTAATGGGTTAAGAAGTGAAATTGAAATATTTTATCCAAGAACTAAATTCGAAGAGAATGACAAGATTTTTAAAAGTATAATTGAAGAACTACAAGCCTATTTTGACCATGAAATTCAAAAATTTACGATCCCCGTTGATTTTAATTTGAGTGGGACGATGCTGCAAAAAGAAATTTGGGGACAACTTCAACTTATTCCATACGGTGAAACGAGAACGTATTCTGAGTTAGCTTTAGAAGTTGATTATCCTAAAGCAATTCGCGCTGTTGCTAGTGCAGTTGGTCGTAATCCTATATTAATTGTAATACCTTGTCATCGTATTTTAAGAAAAGATGGCAGCTTAGGGGGTTATCGCGGTGGGATTAATATGAAAAAGCAACTACTAGAAATAGAACGCAAATAAAAAACCGACATTACAAGGGGAGGCAATGTCGGAAAAGGGTAAGGGTGATTAACTTCGGGGAAAGTTGATCATCTTATTTAATTTATTCGGGGAAATAAATTAAAATTAAAAGTTATTAATTAAGGTATGAAGTTATTCTAACAAGTAAATGTGAAGAAAATATGACGTTAAAAAGAAAAACTATAAATGTAAAAAAAACACCACTACTTTTAAAAGTAGTGGTGAGAAAATACTAATCTATTCGAGACTCTGGGGGGAGTAGGTTAGATCTAGATGAAAAATTAAACTAAAATATAATCGTATTTTTTTATAGTAGAATTAAGTTACACACAAAGTATCTTGTGTGTATATTTATAGTATACGGCTTTATTTATTAAAACATAGGCATGTGACAGTTTTGTTAGTTTACAATTAACATTGTAAGGTGATATGAAATTTGATTTGGAGGAAGGTATTTTGAATTTTATAGAGAAAGTGAAAATGACCAAAACGGTTTTAGTTGAGTGGAATACGCCAAGCACGCTTAATCTGGATAATTTTTTTAAAGGTGCTAGCGCACTAATGAAATTAGATATTGACGCATTATCAATTACGGATAATCCTTTAGGGATGCCCCGCGTTTCAAATATATTATTGGGATATAAACTTAGTGAAAAACAGATTCCAGTAATCCTACATTTAACAACACGGGATTACAACTTAGTCGGATTAGAATCTAAATTAATGGGATTAAGTGCTGTTGGTTTAAATAATTTAATGATTATTAAAGGGAATCCTACAAAAATACAAGGTGCCACAAATGTCTATGATTTAACATCGCAACAATTAATTACAACAATTAAAAAAATGAATCAAGGAATATCGCCATCTAATCGTGAATTAAATAGTAAATCACAATTTAAAGTTGGTGGGGCATTTAATATTAATGCGATAAATTTAGATTTTGAATTTGAAGATATTAATCGAAAAATTCATTCAGGAGTAGATTATATTATCACGCAACCGGTATTTGATATGACAAATGTTCAGCGATTAAAAGATTGGATCACCATTAATGAAGTGGCTATACCTATTTTTATCAGTGTAATGCCGATACTTTCATTTGAGCGTGCTCAATTTATTCAAGATAACGTTCAGGGTATTGAACTACCAAATAAGTTTATGGCAGAATTGAAACAAGCGGCGTTGCAAAATGATGAACGTAAGGTCGGTATTGCAGCTTCGCAAAATTTAATTGAATCGTTATCAAACCTTTTTAATGGTGTTCATATAGTGACGCCAGGTTCAGACTATCAAGCAATCATTGAAATTATGCAAGGCCAATAAAAAAAATCCACTACCTGGGAGAGGTAATGGATTAAAAGGAGTAGGGATAATTAATATTCGGGAAGAAATTAATTATCATTTTAATTTGTTTGGGAGAACAAATTAAAGTTAAAAGTTATTTAATTAAGGTATGTTTATATAATAACAAGTAATTATGAAGAAAGTGTGACGAAATTATGTTAAATAAAAGAGAATAAAGAAGTTAGGTATATTTAGCGTATAAGCATTGATAAAGTTAGGTTTTGAAAGAGTAAATACTTATTTTTAGGCAAAAAAAAACGACATCGTAACATAAGTTACAGTGTCGAAAAGGGTAAAACAGTCAAAATCAATTGGGGGATTGATTTTGGTATTCAGTCCTTGGGGGAGGTACTGAATAAGTTTTATTGATTAGGTTACTCATTTAATATAACAAGTATATACCGAAAATGCAAGGGGTAAATTAAATAAAATTAAAAATAAAATTATTAATACCAATTTATCACTTTTCGCGGTAACATATTAATAGAATTAAATTAAATTGGCCTTTTTAATCGTATTGGGTAAGTGGTCAAGTGAAGCTGGGGATTTTTTTATGTATATGGAAGATTTTTTAGATGGGCAGGAAAGAACTTTTAACCAAATACTAGAACTATTACAAACACATGGTGGTTATTTAAGTAAGAAAAAATTAATGGAATTACTCCAAATATCTGGTAATTCTTTACGAATGTACCTAAAAAATATTGAAATAACGCTTGAGGAAGCTACCGCTTCAGGTCATGTTCATTTTGAAGTGAGCGCTAATAACGTTGAATTTGAAGTAGATGGTACGACAAATTTATCGAATATTAGTACTGATTTTTTAAGAGAATCGTATAAATACAAAATAATAATGTATTTGTATGCGAATGAAACATTGAATTTAATTGATCTTGAGAACGAATTACATATCAGTGGGTCGTCAATAACAAGGTGAATTAAAGAATTAAATGAAACGTTAGCAGGATTTGATCTAAAAATTAAAAATCGACGATTAGTTGGGACTAAAATTCAACTGAATTATTTTTATTACCTTTTTTTCATTAGGGTGGTTCCATTCACTGATCGCGAAGAACTCTTATCTAGAAATGAGACGATTAACGATTACGTTAATGTTTTAGATGAACAATATGACTTAGGATGGAAAGACGACGAGAAACTTAGAGTTTTTCTATGGCTTAAAATTTATATTCGAATTAATTCATATAAAGAGCAACATGTTCAGACATTAACGCCTATTTCTCGTGAATTAATCAAAAATAATCTCGCATACAGTAAAGTTAAATTAAGTCTTTTTAGATTTTTAAAAAAATATTCACTTTCCTTTTCTGAAGAAGATGCTGTTGGGTTCTATTACTTTTTAATTGGATTTGATTTAATTAAAAACGATTCTGAATTATATGTTCAAATTAAAGATGACGATATTGATAAAAAAACACCCATCAATAGTGCAATTAGTCTTTTTTGGAGTGATATTGAGAAATATACTTACTTCAAACGGGATTCAAAAATTTCTTATAATTTATTTAATTCATACAGCAAATTAGCCATATTTAAAGGTGAAAGTTTTAGTTATAATCGAACAATTATGGAATTTAATCGTAAATCATTAGAACGAGAAGACTTTTCGCAGATCATTCAAAAATTATTGACGGCGTATCAATCTGTTACACAGTTCGATGGCTTAAATTCGCCAGATGATTTATATTATCTACAAAATCAGTATTTATATATCTTGAATATTTTAAACTTCGAGTTTGATGACGTTTTAAAAATTGGCTTATTAATTAATCGTGATCCAATTATGGAAAAACTAACCGTAATCATTATGGAACGTGTTTTAAGCAGCGTTTTAAACGCTCAAGTAGAAATTTATCAAGAAGGTAAAGAATATGATTTAATTGTGACAAATAGGATGGGTGTTAACCAAGATCAATTTAATTCACCATTATATGTGATGTCAGAAATTGGTGTTAGTTCAGATCAAGTTATTACTGATGTCGTAAATGAAATTTTAGAAATTGATAAGGTTAGAAAAATTAACACGCAAAGCTTGGAGGAAAAATAATGAAGTATGTCATTATCGGCGGAACGCACGCAGGGATAGCTGCCGCTAGAACAATTTCAAAATCAGATCCAAATGCCGAAGTAATTATTATGGAAATGAAAGATAGCGTTAGCTATATCTCATCTGGAATTAATTTGTTATTTGATGGGGTTATTGATAACTTAGAAGAAGCGAGTTATGCGACACCTGCTGCGTTAGAGTCTGAAGGTATTAAATTGATGCTTGGTACTGAAGTGTTGCACGTTAGTACGGAGGATAAACGTTTATACTTTGTTAATGCAGATAAACAATACAGTTACAGCAACTATGACAAATTAATTTTAGCTAATGGGTCTAAGGTTGTTAAACCACATATTAAAGGGATAGATAATGAAAATGTTGTTTTTTATAAAAATTTAGAAGAATCAAAAAAGGCTATGGAACAGTTGTGCCCAACTAATAGGCGTATTTTAATTGTTGGTGCAGGATTAGTGGGGCTTGCATTAGCTAGCTCAATTTATGAGGGACGTAAAGGCGAAAAAGTTGATGTTACAGTAGTTGAAGCTATGGGAGGTGTTTTGACACGGTACGTAGATCAAGAAATTGGTAATCGGATAATTGATGATTTAAGAGAAAAAGGGATAAAGATTGTATTAAAAAATGATGTTCATGCTATTAATGTGGATGAGAATAACAAAATAGTTAGCGTTTCGACAACTGACCAAGAAATCGCCTGTGATTTAGTCGTTTTTTCGGTTGGATTAAAACCTAACAATGATTTTTTGAGAGACGCTGTTGAACTTAATCAAAATAATACCATTAAAATCAATGATTACATGCAGACAAGTGATAAAGACATCTATGCAGCAGGTGATAATGCCGGATTTAAACAAACTGTCAGCCAACGTCGAGAGTATCAACCTCTTGTTAATAACGCTATTAAAGGTGCAATTGTGGCGGCGTATAACTGTACGGGTCTATTTAGTCCTGTTAAAGTTGAAACGACGCAAGGAACAGCGGGGATGAACTTATTCGGTCATTATTTAGCAACGACAGGTGTCACTGAAGAAAACGCACCATATATCGGATTGGATGTTCTATCCAATACAATTGAAAATAAGATTCAATATGATTACGTTAAAAATGGTTCCAAAATACTTATAAAAGTTGTGTACAGGAAAGATACTGAAGTCATTGTTGGTGCACAAATTTATTCGAAACATGATATTTTAGATATGATTAATATCATGTCAGTAGCTATTAATATGCAAATGACGATGGCTAAATTATCATCAATGGATTTTTATTTTAATCCTGAATACAATAAAGCGTTAAATACTTTAAATGAAGTTGCCCTTACGAGAAGGACAAAAGACCGTCATATCAGTAAATAAGCTGTAAATGTCAAAATTTGCGAGTTAACCCTCAAATATTAATATTTTTTATGGGGAATTACATGGCATAATAAGTCTTGTAAATAAATGATTCAAAGAGTTTATTGATTAGGACACAGAATATCGAAGAGAAAATTTAGTGTGGGGACGCTTGTTTTCTAAAAAGTTGGTTGCTTAATATAATTAAGCAACTTTTTTTTTGTCTAAAAAATAAAATTGGTATAGATGTTTAATTTATTTTCTAAAGCCTTGTATACACGTTTTTCACTTGATTTGTATTTGATTTGAATTTTTTTGGTCTAACCTGTATGATAGTTTTTATAAGAAAAAAAGGGGATAAAAAATGAAAAGTTATTTACAGAGAATGGGACGTTCGTTAATGTTGCCTATCGCAGTACTACCGGCAGCAGCATTACTGGTTGGAATTGGAACTTGGTTGCCACAAGATTGGTTTGCGGCGGCATTTATGCAGGCCGGCGGAAACGCAATTCTAGGTAATCTAGCATTATTATTTGCTGCTGGTTTAGCTTTAGGAATGTCGACTAACAAGGATGGCGCAGCTGCGTTAGCTGGTGTTGTTGCATTTGAAATTCCAGTTAAAATGTTGGAACCGACTTCGGTTGCGGCTTTATTAGGAGTAAAAGTAACAGATGTTGATCCTGCATTTAGTTCTATCAGTAGTAATGTGTTTATTGGGATTATTGCCGGATTAATTGCGGCAGCAATGTATAATCGTTTCCATAGTGTGAAGTTACCAATGGCTATTTCATTCTTTAGTGGGAAACGATTAGTACCCATTATGTCAGCATTGGTAATGATTTTTGTTACCTTAGCTTTATTATTTGCATGGCCAGTTGTTTATGCTTGGTTAGTTGCATTTGGTAAGTTTATGGTTGGACTTGGATGGGTTGGAGCTGGTTTATACGGATTCTTCAACCGGCTTTTAATTCCAACCGGATTACATCAAGCGTTGAATTCAGTATTTTGGTTCGACGTTGCTAAAATTAATGATATCGGGAACTTTTGGAGTAATACAGGAATTAAAGGAACTACAGGTATGTACATGGCAGGATTTTTCCCAATCATGATGTTTGGGCTACCAGCTGGTGCGTATGCCATTTATCGAAATGCTTTACCTGAACGTAAAAAAGAAGTTGGCTCATTGATGCTAGCTGGTGCATTTGCATCATTTTTCACAGGCGTGAGTGAACCTTTAGAATTTTCATTTATGTTCGTTGCATGGCCTTTATACGTCATTCATGCGGCATTAACCGGGTTATCTTTAGCTTTTGCCGCATTTATGCACTGGACAGCTGGATTTACATTTAGTGCGGGCTTAGTTGATTACGTCTTGAGTATACGTGTACCAATGGCTAATATGCCACTAATGCTGTTGGTACAAGGTGTTGTGATGGCAATTATTTATTACACACTATTCAATTTTGCCATTAAGAAATTTAACTTAATGACACCAGGTCGCGAACCAATTACTGAAGATATTCAACTATCGCCTGAATTAGGGGATGACAAATATGCACGACAAGCTCAAATTGTTTACGCTGCTATTGGTGGTAAAGATAATTTAACAGTCGTTGATAATTGTACAACCCGTCTTCGTCTACAAGTTAAAGATACAAGCCATATTAATGAAGATGCACTTAAAGCATCAGGTGCTGCTGGGTTTAAAGTTATCGATAAAACAAATATTCAAGTCGTTATTGGAACTGAAGTTCAATTTGTTGCTGACGAGCTTGGTAAGTTATATGAGTCAAAGGCTGATTCTATTTCATTAAGTAATGAAAAGTTACAGGCTGAGACGGATAAATCAAGCGCTACAGCTAATCATAATGATTCAACGGTTATTGGTAGTGAAACGTTTTATACGGTTGCAGAGGGCGAATTAATGTCTATTTCGGATGTTAAAGATGCTACCTTTGCTGAAAAAATGTTGGGTGATGGTTATGCAGTCGAACCAGCTAATGGCGAAATTTATACACCGGTTGCTGGTAAAGTAGCAAGTATCTTTCCAACGAAACATGCAATTAGTATCACGACTGAAACGGGATTAGAAGTCCTATTACACATGGGAATTGATACCGTTCAATTAGAAGGTAAACCTTTTGAAGTGACTATTTCTGAAGGCGAAACTCTTAAACCAGGTGACTTAGTTGCGCGAGTTGATTTAAACGCAATTAAAGCTGCTGGTAAGGAAACAACGATGATGGTCGTTTTAACGAATATGGATAAAGTGTCTAATATAACGTTTGATCATTTGAATGAGACAGTTAAAGCCAATGAAGTTTCGGCAATTGTTCAAACTAAATAAGAATAAATGAAGCAGGCCAAAACTTTTGGTCTGCTTTTTTGGTATAGGTAGCTGGTTTATAAAAAAGCTTATATATAATAATATGACTCATTTAATAAGTTGTAATTGGTATTGGCAAACCGGCATGGTATAGTGACTGTAAGCGCATCATAAAATGAAGGAGGCCATTTAAATGAATCCCTATTATTTAACGTTATTGGAAAAAAGATTTCCGACTAAACAAAGTATTGTCACTGAAATTATTAATTTAGAGGCCATTCTTAATCTACCCAAAGGAACGGAGCATTTTGTTAGTGATGTTCACGGTGAATATAACGCATTTCAACATGTTTTAAGAAATGGTTCAGGAAATGTTAAACAAAAAATTCAAGAAATTTTTGAAGGCCGTTTGACTGAAGAGAGTATACAGGACTTTGCAATCTTAATTTATTATCCAGAAGAAAAACTAATTGCTAAAAAACAACAATTCACTTCACAACCTGAATTGGAGCAGTGGTATTTAGATACCATTGCCAGAATGATAGAGTTGTTACAAAAGACAGCAACAAAATATTCCCGTTCGAAGGTACGAAAGGCACTATCACCTGATTTTATGTATATAACAGAGGAATTATTATATAGTAATTCCAATGAACTTGATCAAAAAGATTATTATAATCGTATAATAGAAAATTTAATTAAATTAAATCAAGCAGAAGCATTTTTAACGGCTACAGCGTATACGATTCAAAGGTTAATCGTTGACCATTTACACGTAATTGGGGATATTTTTGATCGTGGTCCTGCGCCAGATAAAATTATGAAGACACTTCTTGATTATCATTCAGTTGACATTCAATGGGGAAATCATGATATTTTATGGTTAGGTGGTGCTGCTGGCTCGCCTTTATGTATCGCTAATTTATTGCGAATTTGTGCTAGATATAATAATTTAGCTATTGTTGAAGATGCATATGGGATTAATTTACGCCATTTAGCAACATTTGCCGATAAAACGTATCAAGATAATCCAGCATTTTCACCGAAAGTTAATTCAGCACAAGAAAAAATCAAAGAAGACGAACGACTTTTAATGACCAAAATACACCAGGCAATCGCTATTATTCAATTTAAATTAGAAGGACAGATTATTAAAAGACGTCCTGATTTTGATATGGCAAATCGTGCGATTTTAGAAAAGATTTGGAACAAAGGGTCAAAAATAGAAATCGATGGGAAACATTATTCACTACAAGATACTTGTTTTCAAACAGTTGATTGGGCAGATCCGTATAAATTAACAGATGATGAGTCAGAAATAATGGATAAATTAGTAGAATCATTTATCCATGCGACTAAATTACGAGAACATCTAGATTTTATGATGGCACGTGGTAGTATGTTTAAACGATATAATGGGAACTTGTTAGTTCACGGCTGTATTCCAGTTACACAAGAAGGTAAATTGGAGGGCTTTGAGCTAAAAGGGAAAGCATATGCAGGACCAGAATTATTAGCTTTTTTTGAAGATAATTTACGTAAAAGCTATGCTAAACCTAAAAAATCTACTGACCTTGAAACTGATTTACTTTGGTATTTATGGCAAGGACCCAAATCGCCTTTATTTGGGAAACATGCGATGAAAACTTTTGAACGTTACTTTATTAATGATGAAGAAGTTCAAGTTGAGATACCAAATGCGTATTACAAATTACGACATGATGAAGCATTTTGTCGTCATATATTAGAAGAATTCGGGCTTAATCCAGATAACGGTAAAATAATTAATGGGCATACACCAGTTAAGCGTGGGCACAAGCCGGTTATGGCCAATAAAAAGATGATTGTGATTGATGGTGGTTTCTCAAAAGCTTACCAATCAACTACTGGAATTGGTGGATATACGCTGCTCTCTAATTCATATGGCTTACAATTAGTTGCTCACCAACCCTTTACGTCTAAGTGGGATTCAATTGAAAATGGGACAGATATTATTTCAGTGAAACGAATTATTGATAGTGAAGTTAAAAGACAAACAATTGCTGAAACTGATATGGGAAAAGAACTTGCTAGTCGTGTTGTAGAATTAAAAAAATATTTACAGAGTAAATAAAAAATCTTACTGAAAAGTAAGATTTTTTATTTAGGTTATGATTTTCTGTGTAAAAGGAGAAAAGTAAGCCAGCAAATATTAGTGTGTAAATGTAAAAAAGATTGCGGTATACTAGTGGTAAGCGTTTTCTTTTAGCGTGTAAGGGAGTAGTGATAACTTGGGAGATCGAAAAAATGATATTTATAATCTTTTAAAAAATAAGGAAATAGCGATGGATGCGACACAGATTGCAGACGAGCTTAATTGCAATCGCGCAAATGTGAGTCGTTATTTGAATGATTTATATAAAAATGGTGACGTTACAAAAAGTGATGGGCGCCCTGTTCTCTATCAGTGGGCATCACTTGAAGAAAAAGAAACACGTCAAAAAGAAATTAATGATAAAAGTGTTAAAGAGATGAGTTTCAAAAAGTTAATCGGGTCTAATGATTCATTAAAGGTTATGATCCAACAAGCCGAAGCAGCCATTTTATATCCACCAAGAGGACTACACACAATTATTTTTGGTGAAACGGGAACGGGTAAATCTTTGTTTGCTGAATGTATGTATCAGTTTGCATTAGAATCAGAAATGGTGAAGGCTGATGCGCCTTTTATCCGGTTTAATTGTGCGGATTATGCGAATAATCCACAGTTACTTTTTGCGCATATATTTGGTGTTAAAAAAGGGGCCTACACAGGTGCTGATCAAGATAAAAAAGGATTAATGGATAAAGCTAACGGTGGTATTTTATTCTTAGATGAAATTCATCGATTACCTCCTGAGGGACAAGAAATGCTCTTTACCTTTATTGATAAGGGGTTTTATCGGCCTTTAGGAGAGTCTTCAATTACTAAAGAAGCGAGTGTACAGATTATTGGGGCAACGACTGAAACGTCAGAAAATTTTTTGAGCACATTTAATCGACGTATTCCAATGGCAATTACATTACCGCCTATCTCAAAACGAACAATTGATGAACGTTATGGGATAGTCATGAATTTTTTTGAACAAGAAGTCGGTAGATTGAGCCAAGATATTATTGTTGAGCGAGATGCGATGCTTGCATTAATGTTATACGAGCCTGAAGCAAATATTGGTCAAATTCAGAGGGATATTAAAGTTGTTTGTGCAAAGGCCTTCTTGTATTTTAGAACGCATGAAACGGCTTCGTTATATATCAGATTAAAAGACTTACCATTGAATGTTCAAAAAGGACGTTTGGAAGGTAAATCCAAATATAAAAAAATTGATGTCTTAATGGAACGTTTAGCGAAACGAACAAATGAAAAAAATACAAAAGTTGTGACTTTTAAAAATAGCGAAACGGTAGAAAAAAACGATCAAAAACCAACGGTTTATGAAACAATTGATAAAAAAGTGAGTGAAACTGATAAACAGAATTTTAAATCACTAAATCTTAAAACGTTAATCGATTCAGATGATAAAGGTTATTTTAAAGATTACATTGAACAATTATCGGGTGAAGGCGTTCGAAAAGAGTTACTACCAGATGATATTTGGACGGTTACCAATGAAGTTTATGACTTAGCCCAGAATAAATTAGGGCAAAAATATAATGAAAATGCACGATTTGCATTTGGATTACACCTTGTTAGTGCTATTGAAAGAATCAGGAAAAATGTCGCAATTATTCATCCTGATTTAAATAATTTACGACAAAAAAATCCAAAAGCCTTTCGTGTTGCACTGGAAATGGCAGATAAAATTGAACATGAATTTGATATTGAAATTCCATTAGATGAAATTGGATTTATTACAATGTTTTTGAGCTCTGATTTAAGTGTTAAGAAACAACAAAATGAAATTAAAGTCGGTATCATCGTGCTAATGCACGGGGCATCAACGGCTTCTTCTATGTTACAGACAGCACAAGAATTACTTGGTACAACAAAGGGAAAAGCAATTAATATGCCACTTGATGTAAATGTTTCGGAAATTTATGATCAAGTACGAGATTATGTACTGGATAGTCAGGAACAATTGAAAAAAGGGTTATTACTTTTAACTGACATGGGCTCTTTAACTAGTTTTGCATCAATGTTAGGTGAAGAAACAGGGATTAATATTCGAGCTGTTTCAATGACGAGTACGTTAGTTGTGCTTGAATCATTAAGAATTGCGATTGCCGGTCGTGAACTAGAAGATATTTACGCAAATGCACAACATATTTTTGAATCGTCTGTAAAAGAGCAGTTTTTCCATATGCATCCTAGGAAAAAAGCAGTTATCGTAGCTTGTTTTACCGGCGAAGGTGTCGCCGCAAGATTATATGATCGTATTATGCCAATTGTAAACGAAGACGAAGTTAAAGTAATTCGGATGCAATATTTAGAAAAAGATGCATTTAAAAAGCACATTAATACATTAATGCGCGATTATGATGTGAAGGCAATTGTTGGTACCGTCGAGGTTTCTTACCAAAGAGTGCCATTCTTTTCTGCTTTAGATATCTTTAATGATGAAACCTTACAAGTTTTGCAGCGGATGTTGTCTGATAACGACTTAACGCGAGAAACAATTAATGCATTGGAAGGTAGTATTAATTCAGTTAATTCTGTCCCAGATTTAATTCATACTATTCAAACCATGATTATTAAAATTTAATCAGATTTACAGATTGTTCTTGATCCAGAGATTATCGTAGGGATCATGATGCATCTAGCATTTCTAGTAGATTCAAGATTGAAAAATCAATCAATTAAACCGTTTAAGAATGTCCAAGAATTTTCAGCTGAGAATCATTTACAGATGGAAATAGTTAAAACGGCCCTGATTATTGTTGAAAAAATGTATAATATTAAGATTTCAGATGATGAAGTTGCCTATATTGTCCAAATTTTTATGGGTAATACGTTGAATAAAGTCAGTGTGTAATAGTGACTAGTAGTGTGCAAATAAAATAAAAGACCATCGAAAGCGCTTTCTTAAAGCCTTTTCGATGGTCTTTATTTTTGGCATGGAACTTGCGTATATAAGAGTATAAATAGAAAAAGGAGTGGCAAATTATGAAAACGATTATGTTAGTTTGTTCAGCGGGTATGAGTACAAGTTTATTGGTGTCAAAAATGCAAAAGGCTGCAGAAGCAGAGAACTATGATTCAGAAATCTTTGCAGTTGGTGCTTCAGAGGCAGATTCAATGCTTGAATCAAAACCAGTTGATATTTTAATGTTAGGCCCACAAGTTCGTTTTATGAAAGATGAATTTGAAAAAAAGGTTGCTGACAAAAATATTCCGGTAGAAGTTATCAATATGCAAGATTACGGCATGATGAATGGCGAAAAAGTTCTTGCAACAGCTAAAAGCTTAATTAAATAAAAAATAAAAGGGGTAATCAGATATGAACGAAAATGATGCACAAATGCAAACAATCATGGGGCTGATTGTTAATGGTGGAAACGCTAAAAGTGATTCTATGGAAGCAATTCACGCCGCTAAAAAAGGCGATTTTGAAACCGCAGCTGCTAAGTTAGCTGATGCTGACAAATCACTCATTGAAGCACATCATTCTCAAACAGCCATGTTAACGCAAGAAGCTTCAGGGGATCCGGTACCAGTTAGTTTATTAATGGTTCATGGACAAGATCATTTAATGAATGCGATTACATTTAGAGACTTAGCTGGTGAGGTAGTAGATCTATACAAAAAAATAGGATAAGTACTAAACTTTAAGGAGGAACTACTCATGGACAAATTTATAAAATGGATGGATATTCACTTTATTCCAGTAGCTTCAAAAATTGGGGCACAAAGACATTTGGTGGCAATTCGAGATGCATTCGTTGTTATTATGCCACTTATGATTTTAGGTGCTCTGGGAACATTAATTAATAACTTACCAATTCCAGGTTTTTCAAATTTTATGGACGGACTATTTCCTAAAATAGTTAACGATGTTCCAATCTGGAAGGGTGTAGGAGCAGGCGTTTGGAATGCTAGTTTTGGTATTATGTCATTATTCGTTGCATTCTTAGTAGCTCATAACGTTGCAAAATCATATGGTAAAGATGGTATGGCTGCTGGTACAGTATCAGTTGCTTCATTCTTCGCTTTAGGTGGTTTGCAATTAGCTGGGATGTCTTCAGTAGGATTATTCGTTGCACTTGTTGTCGGTTTGGTTTCAGCAGAATTATTCCAACGTTTAAGTGGTAACAAACATTTAATCGTTAACATGCCTGATGGTGTTCCACCTGCTGTTGCAAAAGCATTCGCTTCATTATTTCCAGCAATGATTGTTGTTACAATCTTTGCCTTTATCAATACATTATTCCAAGGATTCGGCGTAACTGATATTATTGCATCATTCTACAAACTTGTTCAAGAACCATTTATGGGCTTGGCAAATTCATATCCATCAGCATTATTATTAGCATTTATTGCACCATTCTTATGGTTCTTTGGTTTACATGGAGCTAATATGATTGATCCATTAATGCAAACAATTAACGCACCTGCTATTGCAGCTAACGTTAAAGCACTTAGTGAAGGTAAAACAATTCCTTTTATCGTTAACAAACCTTTCTTCGATTCATTTGTTAACTTAGGTGGAACTGGTGCAACTATTGGTTTGATTATTGCCATCTTCATTGTTGGTCGTAAAAATAAACCTTACAAAATGATTGGATCACTATCAGCAGCTCCTGGTATTTTCAATATCAATGAACCAATGATGTTTGGACTTCCAATTGTGTTGAATCCAATTATGTTCGTACCATTTATTTTGACACCAATGGTACTTGTGACTGTTGCGTATATTGCAACCGCCACTGGAATTGTGCCAGCAGCAACGGTAATGCCCCCATGGGTTACACCACCAGTAATTGGCGGGATTTTGGCAACTAAGAGTTTAGCTGGTGGGGTTTTAGCCGCAGTTAATGTGGTTATCTCAGCGTTAATTTACGCACCATTCGTTATCTTAGCAACAAAACAAATTGAAAAAGCTGAAGCAGAAGCTGAAGCAGCAAAAAAATAAAATAAAAGCGAATCTCTTTACGTTATTCTGTAAAGAGATTTTGTGTTAAATAAAGGAGTTTACTATGGTTAAATATGAATTTCCAAAAGATTTCTGGTGGGGGTCAGCTGCGAGTGGACCACAATCTGAAGGTCGTGTTTCAGGAGATGGAAAAGCTGATAATATTTGGGATGCTTGGTATCAAGCAAGCCCTGAAAAGTTCTTTAATCAGGTTGGACCCGAAAATACATCAAGGGTTTATCAAAAATACCAAGAAGATATCTCTTTGATGAAACAAACAGGTCATAATTCATATCGGACTTCAATTCAGTGGTCACGTTTGATTCCAAATCCATTCACTGGAGAGGTTAATCCTGAAGCTGTTACCTTTTATAACCATTTAATAGATGATTTAATTGCCGCTGGAATTGAACCTTTTATGAACCTTTACCATTTTGATATGCCAATGGTGTTACAAGAAAATGGTGGTTGGTTAAATCGTGAAGTTGTAGACTTGTATACGGACTATGCAGAAACTTGTTTTAAATTATTTGGCGATCGCGTTAAAAAATGGTTTACTCAAAATGAACCGATTGTTCCAGTTGAGGGTGGGTATTTATATGGATGGCATTTACCTGATGAACGTAATTTAAAGCATGGTGTCCAGGTGGCTTATCATGAAGCATTGGCAAGTGCTAAAGCAGTTGAAAAGTATCATTCACTCAATTTAGGTGGCACAATTGGGATTATTTTAAATTTAATGCCAACGTATCCAAAAGATGAGACAAATCCAGCAGATGTTAAAGCAGCCAAATTTGTTGATGGATTCTTTAATCGTTCATTTTTAGATCCCGCAATTAAAGGCACTTTCCCTCAAGATATTGTTGAGTGGTTGCATGAATATGACTTAATGCCAATCTATCATCAAAGTGATTTAGATGTTATTAAAGAAAATACTATCGATTTATTAGGCGTTAATTATTATCAACCAAGGCGAGCAGCGGCGAAAATAATTAAAGCCGAACCAGAAGGTGAAAATGGCTGGATGCCTGAAGATTTTTATACAGTATACGATATGCCTGGAAAAAAAGTTAATCCTTATCGTGGCTGGGAAATTTATGAAAAAGGAATTTATGATGCACTAATCAATATTAAGGATAATTATGGTAATATTGATTGTTTCATCTCTGAAAATGGGATGGGTGTTGAAGATGAAGCCAGATTTATTAATGCAGATGGGCAAATTAATGATGATTATCGAATTGAATTTGTTCAAGATCATTTGAAATGGGTTCATAAGGCACTTGAAGAAGGTAGTAACGTTCATGGCTACCATATGTGGACATGTATGGATAATTGGTCATGGTTAAATGCTTACAAGAACCGTTACGGATTTATTAGTGTTGATTTAGATAATGAAGCAAAACGCACAATTAAGAAGAGCGGTTACTGGTTTAAAAAAATGACAGAACAAAATGGATTTAATGACTAAAAATGGAGGCGAATGACTGATGGAAATGGAAATGAAATTAAAAATGCCTGCAGATTATCTATTTGATCAAATTATGGAGTCCGTACTATATGATATTAAAGATCAGACAGGTCAGAAATTAACAAAAAATCAATTAGAGGGTTTTGCGTTCACGAAAAAGTTTTCAAAAACACAATCAGCTGCTTTAAAAGTAACAAAAATAGTTGAAAACGAAAGTTATCATTTTCAAACGGATAACAATCGTAATAAATTTGATGTAAGTTACGATATTAAGGTAATTGATGATAAACGTTGTTTGTTAAGTTATAAAGAAGTCATGACTTCTAAAGGCAAGATGCAACAAATGAATGATGCCTTCATGAGTATTCTTATGAGTTTCTTTAAGAAGAGAAATTTCAAAAAAATGCTTAAACAAATTGAAAATAAGTATGCAACTAATTAGACTAAAAATAAAGAAGCAAACCGTATTTATCGGTTTGCTTCTTTATTTTTAGTCTAAAATTTCAACACCAATACCGATAACACCAGGGCCAGCATGAACACCAAGAGCAGGTGATGCATCGCCAAAGTAAAAATGTTCAGCATTTGGATACTTAGTTTTTAAGGTTTCGAAGATACTTGCTGCTAAAGGCTCATTATTACCATATGCAACGGCTATATCGAAATGAAGAGAATCGCCAATCTTATCATCAACGAGTGATAATAATTTTTTTAGTGCAGCTTTTTCGCCTCGAGCTTTTGCAATAGGATAATAAATACCATTTTCATCACATGAAATAATTGGTTTGATGTTTAAGAGATTCCCCATAAGACCAGAGACACGTCCAATACGGCCACCAACTTGAAGATAGTGTAGGGTTGGTAAATAGAAAAAGACACTACTTCTATCAACCGCTAGTTGAACCTTTGTGACAATTTCGTCAAAATAATTGCCTTCTTTAATTAAGTTTGATGCTAAAATACCAGCTAATCCACCACCAATACCAACATTTTTTGTATCGATGACTTCAACAGTTAATGATGATAATTTGGCGAATGTTTTAATTGAATTATAAGTACCAGACAAACCGCTTGAGATCGTTGTTGCAATAACATGTGTATAGCCATCGGCTTTAATTTGGTCAAAAACGTCGTTAATTGAGCCACCTGAAGGCGTTGCGGTTGTTGGAATCTCAGTCTCCATACGTTCATAAACTTCCGCAGGTGAGATAGAGATACGATCTAAGTAAGTTGCATCACTGAATGTAATTAAAATAGGGACCATATAAATATGTTCCTGTTCCATAAATTCTTTAGGAATATCCGAACCTGAATCTACTAATACTGCTATTTTTTCTTTACTCATCATTTAATTGGCCTCCTTCATTAATATAACTAATTTTTCACTGATAATATGATTAATCACGGCACTTGCAGCCGTTCGTTGTTCTAATTCAATGATTGTTGTTTCAGTCGTGACGGGCTTTAAGTTGGTATCAAAGGTTAAAGATTTAAGTTGTTCGTTAAAAATTAAAGCGAAGTTCATGTAAGCATCTTCAGATGAGTTATCGACTAAAATTTGGTCGATACCATTCTTGATAACATCTAACGGAAAAGCAGATTTTAAAACAGTAATAACAATGATTGCTGCTAAATGTTCCTTGCGATATCTTTTTTTGATGGGTTTAAACATAACTTCTTTTTTTACGTAATTATTGACCATTGTAGGTGTTACAGGCATTAAGTGTAATGGCTCTAAGTATTGATTAACAAGTTTCACGGATTGATCCATATAAAGGTCTAATTCCGGGAAATCTTGCCAATCAGGTAATGTAATTTTCTTTAAGCTATCTAGCCAATTTAAAAAAGATGATGGAACTTTTTGGCTCAAATGATAACCCCCCTTAACGTAATATCTTTATATTAGCATTTACATCTAGAGTTGTAAACTAGATTTAACTGTTTCTTAAAGTATATAAAAATAGCATGTTTATATGAAGATAAAAGTTGTACACTATAAGGGTATTTAATAATGAGAAGGAGTGAATTATTTATGATGGAACAAGCATGTACAACAATTTTAGTTGGTAAGAAGGCCACAATTGATGGCTCAACGATGATTGCTAGAAATGATGATACGTTTTTGCCTATTACACCACAACGATTCTTGATGTACCCTGCAGTAACCGGACGTCATGAAACGTTAACTTCGAATAAAAATGGGTTTACTGCACCATTACCAGAAAATGGGTATCGCTGGACAGCAACACCTAATGTTGAGGTATCCAGCAAAGGTGTCTTTGATGAAAGTAGTATTAATGAAAAAAATGTTGCAATGAGCGCAACAGAAAGTGTCTATGCGAATGAACGTGTTTTAGCATACGATCCTTTAATTAAAAATGGTTTAGCAGAAGATTCATTACAAACAATGGTTGCACCTTATATTAAATCAGCAAAACATGGTGTTGAATATTTAGGGGCTTTAATTACAAAATACGGTTCACCTGAAGGAAATGGTGTCTTATTTAGTGATAAAAATGATGTTTGGTACATGGAAATTGTTACCGGACATCACTGGATTGCACAACGTATTCCAGATGATGCTTATGCTGTTGCAGCTAATCAAGTTGCTATTCAAGAAATTGATTTTGATAATACAGATAACTTTATGTGGTCAGACGGTATCCGTGAATATGTAGAAGAGCATCATTTAAACCCTGATAAAACAGGCTGGAACTTCCGTCATATTTTTGGAACAGACACAGAAAAAGATCGTCATTACAACACACCTCGTGTCTGGTATGGTCAACGTTGTTTGAATCCAGAAATTAAGCAAGAACCAACTTCAAGTGAATTACCATTCATTTGTTACGCAAATAAAAAAATCAGTGTTGAAGATGTGACTGCTATTTTAGGTTCACATTACAATGAAACACAATATGATCCATTTGGTCATGGTGCTGATGAAGATCGTTTACGATTCCGTCCTATTTCAATGAATAGAACACAAAATGCACACGTTCTTCAATTGAGAAATAATGTTGATGATGCACATTCTGCATTAATGTGGATCTGTTTAGGTGTTCCAGCATTTGCACCATTTGTGCCATTCTACACGAATGCAACAGACACAGACCCAAGTTACAGCGAAACACCGTTAACACTAGATATGAATAGTGCTTATTGGATGTATCGTACGGTTTCGATGTTAACAGAATCACATTATTCTCATTTTATTCAAGAAAATGTTGATTACTTAAAGGCATGTCGTCAACAGTTGAAGACGATGGTTGCTGATATTGATGCAGCATCTACAGATATGAGTGGGGATGAATTAACAAACTACCTCACACAACAAAATTACGCAATTGTTGCTGATATGCGTGAAAGAACGATGAACATGATTGGTCAATTCATTACTGAAGGATTAACATTATCTAAATTAACATTTAACATGGATGCTAATTTATAAAAATAATATTTAACATGGATGCTAATTTATAAAAATAATATTTAAATACTTTGTACGCAAAAAGGCGTAATTCCAATATAACTTTGGAATTATGCCTTTTTGCGTACCCACATATATTAAGTACAGATAATTATTTTTAATGTAAGTTAGTTCATAAGTGTGCCAGTTTAATTTGATTCAAAAACAAAATAAGAGCGTTTATTAAATTCATTTCTTGATTTTGAGTACTCGATGGCGTGACCATTCACAAGCCAAACAATTTGTTCTACTTCTAATATTGGCGTTTGTTCAACAACGTTTAAATAATTGATATCTAATTCAGTGGCTTGTCTGGCTTGTATTTTTCTAGACATACCTGACATATTTAACCCTAACGTATTTTTAATATAACTATATATGGAAGTTTCCAGTACGGATTTTGATAAACCTGGAACTAATTTAACAGGCATGTACGTATCTTCCAAGATGAAAGGATTTCCATCTAAAAGTCGGAGTCTAATAATATGGTATGTTGGCTCTTCTGCACTAATATTTAAATGAGTTTGAACCTCTTTTTGAGGGAATACAACTTCAAACTTAATGACGTGACTTGTTATTCTGTCCCGTCCTTCTTGTTTACTTAATCCATCAAAATTATCTGCCGGTGCATCAACGCTATTGATAAGAGTCGAGGGACCTATAACAACTGTTCCAAAACCAGATTTTTTTAATATAAATCCTTCTCGTGCTAAGTCATCTAACGCCTTCTTTAAGGTTATTGAACTGACATCGAAGCTAGCAGATAATACTTTTTGATCAGGTAAAATGCTACCTTTTGGATATATATTAGAAAGTATTCGTTCCCGAATTATATTTTTAACTAACTCATATTTTTTCATAAATCCCTGTTCCCCCATAGATTTTAATGTCAAATTTAGTATTATTTAAACTTTAGGTGCGATTTTAAAAAGTATATTACTCTGCTTATTAAAAATTAGATCTCAAAAAAAATAGGTATGATGTAACTATTTTAGAATTAGAGAATATTGTACCGATATTTAGTATGACTAATTAATCGGTTAATACCGAATTATAACACTCAACTACCCTCTTTTCTATATAAGTGATAGCCAGAGTTTAATAAAACATATATCTTTTGTATAACAAAAGTATTGTTTTATTATACAAAAGATATATAATAGTAAATGAAAGCGATTTCTTAGTTAAAAAATAATTTATTAGAAGAAGGGTTGATTGATATATGATAAATGAAAATAAGATGCCTAAAGGTTTTTATTGGGGTAATTCTGTATCAAGTATGCAGACAGAAGGAGCATGGCAGGCAGATGGTAAAGGGCTATCAGTTTATGATATCCGTGACTCAGATAAAGGTGTATCCGATTGGCACGATGCGATTGATGAGTTTAACAGATATGAAGAAGATTTGGATTTAATTGCAGATATGAATATGAATATGTATCGCATTCAGATATCGTGGACTCGAATAGTACCTGATGGTGATGGAACTATCAACGAGAAAGGTTTTGAGTATTATGACCGATTAATTGATGGGATGATTAAGCGTGGTATTGAGCCAATGGTTTGTCTCTATCACTTTGACATGCCGTTAGCGTTGGCCCAAAAGCAAAGTGGATTTCTATCTCGTAAAACTGTTGATGCTTTTGTTAGGTTTGGGAAAGTCGTTATTGATCATTTTTCAGACAGAGTTAAATATTGGATTACATTTAATGAACATAATCTATACTTCACTGATGAAACATTTCATATTTCTGGATATACCAAGACGGAAAAAACAATTGACGATATGTATACCATATTCCATCATACGATGATAGCTCACGCACAAATTGCACAATATATTCATGAACAATATAAAGAACTTAAGATTGGAGGTATGTTGGCATATACACCAGTTTATCCAGCAACGACTAATCCAAAAGATTCTTTTGCAGTAAGAAAACAAAATGAATTTATTTATGAAAATCTAAATTCGTTATTTGTCGGACAATCATATTCTCCTGAAGTACTTAAATATATAGAAGTGAATAATATTCAAATGGATTTTAAAGATAGAGATAAGCAATATTTAAATAAAATTAAATCTGATTTCATTTCCTTTAGTTACTATCGCACAATGGTCATGGATGCTGATAAAATTCCAAGTGACGAGGCACCAAATAGATATATGAATTATAGTGTAGAAGAAAATACTTATTTATCTAGTAGTGAGTGGTCATGGAATATTGATCCCTTAGGATTCCGAAATGTAATTACAGATTTGCATAATCGTTATAGATTACCTGTATTTCCAATTGAAAATGGAATTGGCATCAAGGAGCACAGGGACAGCACAAATATAATCCAAGATGATGCTCGAATTGAATATCATAAAAGTCATATTAAGGCTATGAAGGATGCAATGTTTATTGATGGTGCTCAAGTTGTGGGCTATCTGGGTTGGGGATTAATTGATATTCCTAGTTCACATGGTGACATGGAGAAAAGATATGGTGCAGTTTTTGTTGATAGAACAAATCATGATTTGAAAGATATGAAGAGAGTTCCAAAAAAATCATATTATTGGTTTAAGGATATCTTAGAAGAGAATGGAGAAAAAATATAATGGAAAATAAAACTGAAAATAAAGCAAACACGTTCATTACGAATAAGTTATTACCTATAATTATGAAATTTGTGAATACAAAACCTATAAGGGCTCTGCAAGATGGAATGGTATACGCATTACCTTTTATTATTATAGGATCCATATTTTTAATTTTGTCCAATTTCCCGGTGCCAAGTGTTGCAGATGCGCTTAAAGATTCAGGTTGGTCAGCATTTTTCACACAAGCATATACAACAACATTTGGTATTTTATCTATCTGGGCGGTAGTTGGTATCGCGTACGTATATGTTCGTAATGAGGGATATGAGGCATTACCCGCTGCATTGACAGCATTATCATCTTTCTTGATGTTACAGATGCTCCAAGTGGCCGCACCTTTAGCCGGAGTAATGGGTAAAAATGGAGCAGGTATTGTTAACAGTGCTGGTAAAGAGGTCCTAAGTGGTTCTGCAATAACAGAAAATATAGACAAATTACCTCATTCGCTTCAATCATTCATGCAGTCGCCAGTTAATGGTGTAATTAACATTAGTTGGTTGAGCGGTCAAGGAATGGTGGCTGCAATTATTGTAGGTATTTTGGTAGGTTGGGCATATACAAAAATGATTAAAGCTGGTTGGAAAATAACACTCCCAGAACAAGTGCCAACTAGTGTTGCTAATCAATTTACTGCCATGATTCCATCTGGTGTTATATTAACTGTTACTATGTTAATCTTTGCTTTAATTAAGACAGTGTTAAATACAGATATGTTAAATCTCATTTATAAGATGTTAGCAGCACCTATGCAAGGACTATCAGATTCATTAATTGGGGCTATATTGATTGCCTTCTTAGTATCATTCTTTTGGTTCTTTGGTGTTCACGGAGGACTGATTGTCGGTGGAATTGCAGGAGCCTTCTTAATTCCTAATACTTCTGGAAACGCTGCTTTATATCAAGCTGGTAAATTATCGTTAGGTAACGGGGCACATATTGTTACTAATGAATTTTATAATAATTTTATTAACTTGACGGGATCTGGAATAACCATCGGACTAGTTATTTTCACACTAGTTGCAGCTAAATCTGTTCAGCTTAAAACAATCGGTAAAATTGAGCTTATTCCAGCTATTTTTAATATTAATGAGCCTTTTCTTTTCGGATTACCTTTAGTTATGAATCCATTTTTAGCTATACCATTTTTCATGGTACCAGTTATTGTAGCAATCTCTACTTATGGGGTAATTTATTTCGGAATTGTACCACCTTTAAATGGTGTTGCGGCACCTTGGACAACGCCAGCAGTTATTTCAGGATTTTTAATTGGAGGTTGGAAGATGGCCTTATGGCAAGCGGTAACGTTAGTAATATCAGCTGTCGGATACTATCCATTCGCTAAAAAATATGATCAATATTTATGTAATCAAGAACAAGAGCAAGAATTAAATAATAAAGCAGAGTGAAAGGAATAAAAAATCATGGAGAAAAAAATTATTATGTTAGCTTGTTCAGCTGGTATGTCTACATCTCTACTAGTATCAAAAATGCAGGCGGCAGCTTCTAAGCAGAAAAAAGATTATGAAATATTTGCAACATCAACATCAGATGTAGACCATCAAATTGAAAGTGTTCATCCGGATGTATTGTTATTAGGGCCACAGGTCAGTTATATGAAGGAAGAAATTAAAAGTAAAACTGATGCTGCTGGAATTCCTATGGACGTCATTGATATGCTAGATTATGGGATGATGAACGGTGAAAAAGTATTACAAACAGCAGTAAATTTAATTGCGGAATAAAATAAATTTAGTGAAATGGGGATGAAAAATATGAATGATAAAGATATGACTGTAATAATGGGAATTATTATGGAATCGGGGAATGCGAAGGGATTTGCCGCTCAAGCAATCCGCATGGCTGAGCAGTCTGATTTTTCTAAATCTGATGATTTTATGAACCAAGCACAAGAGGCGTTAACTAAGGTGCACAATATCCAAACTACTTTGTTAACAAAAGAGGCCAATGGTGAAAAAACGAAACTTAATTTGTATTTGATACATTCGCAAGATTGGCTAATGACGAGTATCTGTTATATTGATTTAGCTAAAGAAATTATAACTATGTATAAATCAATTAAAAAAAACGCCGTATAAAATGACGCATTATAGACGTGCTATGAGAACTTCTTTAATTTAATACGTTTATTAAAAATTATAATTATCAGATACTAAAAATATTAGTCGAATGACTGAAAAGGAGAACAATGGGAACTATATTAGCAATTGATATTGGTGGGACAACCGTAAAGTATGGAGAATGGAAAGAAAATCAGTTCATTTCACGTGGTAAGAGGGAGACCCCTGAGACGTGGAAAGATATGAAAACTTTAATTAAAAATTTATATAATAGTTGTCAGAACGCTGAAGGTATAGCCATTAGTTCTCCAGGATCAGTTGATACGGTAAATGGAATTATTCATGGGATTAGCGCCATCCCTTATATACACAATTTTCCGATTAGGGATGAGTTGGAACAATATTTAGGCGTACCAGTTTCTATACAAAACGATGCTAATTGTGCAGCATTAGCTGAGAATTGGATTGGAAACGCTAAAGATGTAGATGATTTTGTTTCTATTATCATTGGATCTGGAGTTGGTGGTTCTGTAATAATGAATAAAAAATTAAAGGCCGGAAGTAATCTATTTGGTGGCGAATTTGGGTACATGATTTTAGATGTAAATGATGATCGTACTTTCAGTGAGTTGGTTAGTCCAGTAAATCTTGCCAAACAGTATTCTTCAGAAAAT
This sequence comes from Dellaglioa sp. CoH-57-MRSF-17, assembly GCF_056782015.1. Next base: position 220,758 of record NZ_JBXAXY010000001.1, read on the forward strand.
AATCGTGAAATTAACGGAAAACAATTATTTGATTTATCTGACTCTGGTGATGATAAGGCATGCCAAATTGTAGATGATTTTTATAAACATTTAGCCGTAGGAGTGTTTAATCTACTTGTATCGTATGATCCTGACCTTGTTTTAATTGGAGGCGCTATATCTGAAAGACCTGGTTTGATTAAAACACTAAATAAATATATTAATCAATTAATCATTGCCAAACGTGCGGATGGCCTTAAGTATAATTTAAAAACATGTTATTTTTATGGAGATGCTAATATGATTGGCGCAATATACCAATATAAAACAAATTTCATAACCTTTAACACTATTTAAATATAAAAAAGCTCATAATTATTAGATTTAGATCTAATAATTATGAGCTTTTTGTATTGAATGTTCTATTTTTTACAGCTATTTATTAATTTCTTCAATAGTACCCTTAGCGTCTTTTTCAACTTTCATATCTGAAATTGAGATATAACCTAATTTCTTGATTAAGCCGTTTTGAATTTTGTCTGATTGAATATAACCAATAAATTTAGCTGTTGCGTAGTTAGGAGAACCTTTAGTATACATATGTTCGTATGACCAAATTTTCCAATTGTTTGTTTCAACATTTTTTGATGTTGGTTTAACGTTATCAATAGATAATGCTTGGATGTTATCTTTTAAGTACGAGAATGCTAAGTAGCTGATGGCACCTGGTGTTGAAGATACCATTTTTTGAACTGTACCGTTTGAATCTTGTTCTTGTGTTTGTTTAGCTGTTTTATTTGGAAGGATACTACTATCAAATACGGTACGTGTACCCGAACCAGAAGCACGATTAATGACAACAATCGCTTGGTCTGCTCCGCCAAGTTCTTTCCAGTTTGTTGTCTTACCTAAGAAAATGTTAGCAAGTTGTGCTTTTGAGAGGTTAGTTACTTTTGTATCTTTGTTGACAACAGGTGCAATACCAACAACGGCAACTTTGTGATCAACAATCTTTTTAGCATCTACGCCGTCTTTTTGTTCTGCAAAAATGTCAGAATTACCAACGGTAACAGCACCTGTAGAAACTTGGCTTAAACCAGTACCTGAGCCACCACCTTGCACGCCAATTGTTAAACCTGAATTATCTGCTTGATAGGTTTCAGCTGCTTGTTCAACTAAAGGTTGTAAAGCAGTTGATCCAACAATAGTAATTTTACCTGTAATTTTTGATGAATCATCTGAAGAAGATGATGATTTACCACATCCTGCCAACAATAAAAGACCCATTGCTGCTATCGAAATAATTGCTGTTTTCTTTCTCATAATTAACTTCCCCTTTTATTTTGTATTCGTATTTAAGAACAACTTCATAATATCAGTTAAATGTTATGGTTCTGTATGAATCGTGTAATGATTTACACCTGAAATTGTAAAGAATGGGTAAAGGTGGAGCGAAATACTTTGCTTTTGTGAGTGTGATTATCTATAATAAAAACCAGCTCATTATGACAGTCTGTCATAAAAACGGAAATAGGGGGAGACAAATTGATTCTAGAAATAAAAAACGTTTCAAAAACGTATAATATGGCTGGTGGTACGACATTCAAGGCTTTAAAAGACATTAATGCTTCTTTTGACAAAGGAGAATTAGTTTCAATAGTTGGTGAATCCGGAAGTGGTAAATCAACATTAATGAACTTAATAGGTGGATTGGATTCAAATTTTGATGGCGAAATTACGTATAATGGTGAAAATATTGGTGATTTTTCTGAAAAAGAACTTGTTAACTTTCATAAGAAGAGTATTGGATTCATTTTTCAAAATTTTAATTTAATTCCTCATTTAAGTTTGATTGATAACGTTGCTATGGCAATGACGCTTTCAAATGTTGATAAATCAGTACGTGTCAAACGTGCTAAAAAATTATTAACAGACGTTGGGTTACAAGATCATATGACAAAGAAGCCAGATCAAATATCTGGTGGGCAAAAACAACGTGTTGCTATTGCACGTGCCTTAATGAATGATCCTGATGTCATTATTGCTGATGAACCAACAGGTGCTTTGGATTCAGAGACAACTGATGCTGTCTTAGAAATTATCAAAGATATCGCAAAGCGTGGTAAATTAGTTTTAATGGTTACTCATTCAGATCGCGTTGCGGCATATTCAAGTCGTGTTGTACGAATTGATAATGGTGCAATTATTTCTGATTCCGAACAAGAACAATTAGAGTTGCATACTAATGAAGATGAATTTAAAGGCGAAACGCCTAAGAATTTAAGTCTATGGTCTGCAATTCGATTAGCTGCACTTAATATGAAAGCTAAATTTTCTCGTAATTTACTTGTTGCTATTGGCTCAAGTATTGGGATTATGTCTGTTGTTTTAATGTTATCGCTTGGAAAAGGGGTAACAAGTTATATAAAGGATACGATGACTAGCTACGTGAATCCCAATGTGACTGAAGTTCATATGAAGGCAAAAACAAGTTCTTCAAGTAGTAGTTCTAAAACAGCAACACCAGCTGCTGGTTCTCAAGCCCAAGCAGCGCAAGCTAAAGAACAACAAAGTCAAATGGCTGCAATTACTGGTCAGACAGGATCATTTTCTAAAAAAGATATTAATAAGTTAACAAATATTAAACATGTGAATGAGCTACAAAAGGGTTATACAGCAATTTCACTAGGTACAAATACAGTTTCATATAAGGATAAAAAAGCTAGTTTGATGCAGTTGGGTACAATGAACTCAGGTATTACAAAATCAAACATTACCAAGGGTACTAAACCAGGTAAGGATGGCATTTTATTAGATAAAACAACTGCAGATTCATTAGGCAAGAACATTGTTGGTAAACAAGTTAAAATTGCGATTGTTTATAACGAAAAAACGATTAAGAAAACGTTCAAAGTTGCCGGAATTTATGAAGCATCTGGAAGTAGCAGTTCAAGCAGTTTAGTTTACTTGAATTACGCTGACTTACAACAATTAGTTGAAGATAATAATGAAACAATTAAACCAAATGTTGTTTATCTTCATACAAACGATAAGGCTAATACGGCAGGTATAAAAGCTAAAGTTAAATCATTGGGTTACACAGGTTCAATTCAAGAAAAAATGTCAGAAATGTTTACTCAAATGTTAGATATTTTGACAGACGTTTTAACGGCCGTAGCTGCGATATCATTGCTCGTTTCTGCAATTATGATATTAGTGGTTCTAAATATATCTGTTGTTGAAAGAACAAAAGAAATCGGTGTTATGAAAGCTTTAGGAGCACGTCGTAAGGATATTCGCCGTATATTTGTTTCCGAAGCGTTCCTAATTGGATTAGCATCTGGCTTAATTGGTGTTGGCGTAACGTATATTTTAGCCTTTGGGTTAAATGCATTCTCAGTTGCAACATTCGATGTTACGATTGTTAAAGTTACAGCTAGTTATGTATTCTCTGGTATTTTAATCAGTGTCTTGATTAGTATGGTTGCTAGTTTCTTACCAGCAAACAGAGCATCAAAACTTGATCCAGTTGAATCTTTAAGAAAAGAATAAGTAAATAAAGTTGCATTTTTAAATAAAGACTAGTAACATGACAAGTTGTCACATGACAGCTTGTCATTTTTTGTATAAAGGAGAAAATATGCCTAAAAAAACGTATTTTAATTTAGATGAAGATAAGCAACAACGGATATTGGATGCTGCTAAAGAAGAGTTCTCAAGAGTACCCCTGTTTGAAGCATCAATTAGTAATATCATAAAAATTGCAGATATTCCGCGAGGGAGTTTTTACCAATATTTCGAAAATAAAGAAGATTTATACTTTTATTATTTTGATACTATTCGACAGAATCAAACTAAAAGATTTGGTGAATTATTAAAACGAAATCAAGGTGATGTCGTGACGACTATGAAGACCTTTTTTTCAGAAACGATTGCGAATACAGTGTCCGGAGAAGATGCTGCATTTTTTAAAAACGCCTTTGTCCGAATGGACTTTAAAATGAGTAGTCGGATGCAGCCACATCATCCTCACCACCCGCATCATAGTGGGAAACAGCCACATTTTGGTGGACCATTTCATCAAAATTTAAAAGCAGATTTTGATATTATGAGTGAAATTGATCGGTCTTTACTAACCATTTCCTCAGATGAAGAAATTAGTTTACTTATGTTTTCTTTAATGAGTCCATTTATGAAAACTATTAATGATTATTTTTCAAAACAAAGAGAAGGTATTGAAATACCTGTTGAAGAGTTACAAAAAGAATATGAAACAATGGCTAACTGGGTAGCTATTGGTGTTTCAAAAAGGAAGGAATAAAAATAAATGATAAAAGTAATGAAAAATCGCGTTAGCGTTTGGGCAATGTTTGGTGCATTTATATTTATGATTGTCCAAGTTATCTGCGATTTATATTTACCAACATTAACATCAGACATGATTAATAAAGGTGTCTCACAAGGCGATGTTGCGTATATCTGGCAGGTGGGTTATGTCATGTTAGGCGTAGCAGCTATTGGTATTGTTGCGGCAGTTGGTAATGTCTTTATCGCTTCACGCTTAGCGCAAAAATTAGGACTTAGATTAAGAAGTCATATTTACAAAAAAGTACTTAATTTTTCAAGTCATGAATTTGATCAAATTGGAAATTCAAGTTTAATTACAAGAACATCAACTGATGTTCTACAAATTCAAAACGTTACCGTTATGATGTTAAGAATGATGATCCAAGCGCCTATTATGTTGATTGGTGCTAGTATTTTAGCTTATAACAAACAAAAAGAATTAACCGTGATTTTTTTAGTAGCTGTTCCAATTTTAATTATATTAATTGCTTCAGTTATGTATTTTGCAGTGCCGCTGTTCAAAACGTTACAAAAAAGAATTGATCATATTAATCTTGTCTTTCGTGAAGGTTTAACAGGTGTTCGTGTTATTCGCGCATTTAACCAAGATAAATATGAACAAAATCGTTTTGATCGTGTGAATAAAGAATATACAGATAATGCCCGTAAAGTATTTTCAATTACGGCGCTAATGTTCCCCATGATGACTTTAGTTCTTAGTGCAACCAATATCGCAATTATCTGGTATGGTGGTCATTTAATTGGAGATATGTCGATGCAAGTGGGTAATCTAGTTGCGTTTATGACGTATGCAATGCAAATTTTATCAAGTTTTATGATGTTATCGATGGTATTTGTCATGTTACCTCGTGCGCAAGCTGCTGCAGCACGTATCAACGAAGTTTTAGATACGAAGAATTCGATAAAAGACCAACCTGATGCAATTACAGTTGATCGTAGTAAAGTAGGAGCAAGTCAATTGTCATTTGATAAAGTTAATTTCCGGTATACGGGTGCTGAAAAAGAAGCCCTAACAGATATTAACTTTGAAGCAAAGGCGGGTCAAACGATTGCGATTATTGGTGGTACTGGATCTGGTAAGTCAACGTTAATTAATTTAATTCCACGATTGTTTGATGTTGAGTCGGGCGATATTAAAATTGATGGTAAATCAATTTATGAGTTAACCCAAGTAAGCTTACACGACCAAATTTCTCTTGTTCAACAAAAGACAGTTCTTTTTAGAGGAACAATCCGAAGTAATCTACAGTTTGGAAATGAAACGGCAACAGATGATGAGTTGTGGCATGCGCTAGAAATAGCACAAGCTAAATCGTTTGTTGAAGAATCAGCGGATGGCTTAGACGGCATAGTTGAACAAGGTGGAGATAACTTCTCTGGTGGCCAAAAGCAACGACTTGCAATTGCAAGAGCATTAGTTAAAAAAGCTTCTGTTTACTTGTTTGATGATTCATTCTCAGCGCTTGATTTTAAAACAGATGCTAAATTACGTGGCTCACTTAAAACGGATGAAAGCATCAAAGATAGTGTTGTCGTAATTGTGGCACAACGGATTTCTAGTGTGACAAGTGCCGATTTAATCTTAGTTATCGATGGTGGAAAAATCGTTGGTAAAGGGACTCATGAAGAATTGAAAGCCACGAATGAAACCTATCAAGAAATTATGCAGTCACAAATCAGAGAGGGGGATGCAGAGTAATGGCAGATAATAAGTCAAAACAAGCAACGCAACCTATGCGGGGCGGTCGAGGTGGACATGGCAATATTGGACGACCAGTTGAAAAGCCTAAGAACTTTTGGAAAACAATTGGGCGTTTAGCGAAATACATGTCACCATGGTTAATTTCAATAGGGATAGTATTAGTGCTAGCCATTATATCTGTAATTTTCCAGGCGGTTTCTCCTAAAATTTTAGGACGCGCAACAACCGAGATTTTCTCTGGGGTAACTAAAGGATTCACTCAAATGAAACAGGGGCAGAAAGTAACCTCGTTGCCAATTAATTTTGATGCAATTAAGAATATCTTACTTACAGTTGGTATTATGTATATTGCGTCTGCACTTTTCAGTTTTGTGCAGCAATTAATCATGACTAATATTTCTCAAAAAACGGTGTACGCACTTCGTAAAGATATTAAGGCTAAAATGGAACGCGTGCCTGTTTCTTACTACGATACACATCCAAATGGTGATATTATGTCTCGTGCTGTAAATGATGTGGATAACATTTCTGGAACGTTACAACAAAGTTTTACACAGTTAGTAACAAGTGTTGTGACCTTTGTCAGTGTTCTCTATATGATGTTTTCAATTAGTTGGCAATTAACGTTAATTGCTTTGATTATTGTTCCTTTGAGTTTGGTTGTTGTCTCATTAATTGCGCCTCGTTCGCAAAAGTTCTTTGCTGGACAACAAAAGAGTTTAGGACTTTTGAACAATCAAGTGGAAGAAACGTATGCGGGTCATACGGTTGTTAAGACTTTTAATAAAGAAGAAAAAAATATTGATATTTTTGAAAAACAGAATAATGATTATTATAAAAGTTCATGGAAAGCACAATTTATTTCTGGATTAATTATGCCAGCAATGAACTTTATTAAAAATATTGGCTATGTCTTTGTGGCAATTGTTGGTGGAATTAAGGTTTCACAAGGAACAATTACTTTAGGTAACGTCCAAGCCTTTTTACAATATGTGAACCAATTCTCACAACCAATCACTCAAATTGCCAACTTATCTAATACGATTCAAGCAACTGTAGCTTCTGCAGAACGAATTTTTGAAATCTTAGATGAAGAAGAATTGAAAGATGAAAGTAACGATGACTTACCAATTGCTGATAATGGTAATAAAATTTCCTTTGATCATGTTCAATTTGGTTACTCAGATAAGAAGCTTTTGATGACAGATTATAATTTGGATGTTAACGAAGGACAAAAGGTAGCAATTGTTGGACCTACAGGTGCTGGAAAGACAACGATTATTAACTTAATTGAACGCTTTTATGATGTCTCAGCGGGATCAATCCGACTAAATGGTGTCGATACTAAGAATTTGAAACGAGAAGATTTACGTAAGTCAATCTCGATGGTGCTTCAAGATACTTGGTTATTTACAGGTACTATTATGGAAAATATTCAATATGGTCGTGAAAATGCAACGGATGAAGAGGTTTATGCTGCAGCAAAAGCCGCTCATGTTGATACATTTGTTCGTCAATTACCAGATGGTTATCAAACTGTTCTGAATGAAGACGCTTCAAATATTTCACAAGGACAACGTCAATTGTTAACGATTGCTCGTGCATTTTTGGCTGACCCAGAAATTTTAATTTTAGATGAAGCAACGAGTTCAGTTGATACACGAACTGAAGTTTTGATTCAAAAAGCGATGGATACCTTATTAGATAGCCGAACAAGTTTCGTTGTGGCGCATCGTCTATCAACGATTCGTGATGCGGATAATATTATTGTAATGGATAATGGCTCAATTATTGAAACTGGAAATCATGATGCTTTGATTGCTAAAAACGGGTTTTATGCTGATTTATATAATAGCCAATTTGCAAACGGTACTATTTAAATTAAAAATAATGAGCTGAATTTGACCTTAGTTAAATTTGTGTTCATTATTTTTTCGTTTTTAAAATACTTGGGCATTCTTACCGGCTTTTAATCTTCTTCTTACGACGTTGATAATTTAGCGTATAATAAAAAAGACTCTAAAACAGTAGATGATTATTTAGAAAATGAGGTTTAATCATAATGAAACAATCACAAATTAGAAATTTTTCAATTATTGCCCATATTGATCATGGTAAATCAACTTTAGCTGATCGAATTATGGAAGAAACACAAACTGTCAGTGAACGTGAGATGTCTAGTCAATTGTTAGATTCAATGGCTGTTGAACAAGAACACGGGATTACAGTTAAATCACGAACGGTTCGTAGTTACTATACAGCTACTAATGGTGAAACTTACGAATATAATTTTATTGATACACCGGGACACGTTGATTTTTCATATGAAGTTTCGAAAAGTTTAGCTGCTAGTGATGGGGCTATTTTATTGGTGGACGCCACTCAAGGTGTGCAAGCACAGACGGTTGCAAATTACCGTTTAGCTAAAGAAAACAACTTAAAAATTATTCCAGTAATCAATAAGATTGATCATCCTAATGCTGATGTTGAAGAAACTAAAATTCAATTGATGGAATTAGCTGACGTTGATGAAGACGAAATGTTATTAATATCAGCTAAAACTGGGATTGGTGTTGATTTGGTTCTAGAGGCTATTAAAGACCGTATTCCAAAACCAATCGGTGATATTGAAGCACCACTTAAAGCATTAGTTTTTGATTCACATTTTGATGCATTTAAAGGAATTGTGGCTTATATTCGTGTCTTTGATGGTGAATTTAAAGCTAATAATTTACTTCGATTTATGCAACAAACGACTGATTTCCAAGTAGTAGAAGCAGGTATTTTTAAACCTGACATGGTGGCTGTTGATAGTCTACATGCCGGGGATGTTGGCTATGTTATTACAGGGCTAAAAGATCCTCAACTAGTTAAAATTGGGGATACGTTAACTTCTCAAAGTAACCCGACACCAGAAGCACTTCCTGGATATAAAGAATCAGAATCAATGGTTTTTGCTGGATTTTATCCTAAAGATAATAACTATAAAGAATTAAAATCAGCTATTCAAAAATTAGCTTTAAATGACTCATCTTTCCATTATAAAGAAGAAAAGTCAGATGCTTTAGGACTAGGATTTAGATGTGGATTCTTAGGGATGTTACATTTAAGTATTATTCGTGAACGTCTCGAAAAAGAATACCAATTAGGGGTGTTAACAACGACGCCTAATGTTACGTACCACGTTATTTTGAAAAATGGTAAAGAAGTTGTTGTTGATAATCCTGTCCAATTCCCTAATTTTTCTGAAATTGATCATGTTGAAGAACCATTTTTAGATGTTCATATGACCGTGCCAGATGAACAAGTGGGCGATATCATGAAATTAGCTGAAAAACGTAAAGGTATTTTCCAAGATATGTCATACAATTCTGGTCAAACTGAATTGAATTATGCGTTACCAACGTCTGAAATTGCCTATGATTTCTTCAATCAATTAAAATCATTATCACATGGCTATGCAACAATGGAAACGCAATTTAAAGGATATCAAACAGCAGACGTTGTTAAAATGGACGTTTTAGTTAACTATGCAACAGTCGATGCACTAGGGTTTGTTGTGCATAGACAAGATGCTGTGGAAATTGGTCAGAAATTAGTTGAGCAATTGAAATATTCAATTCCACGTAAATTATTCCCAATGCCAGTACAAGCAGTTATCGAAAATAAAGCTATTTCGCGTGCAAATGTACCGCCTCTTCGTAAGAGCGCAACAACAAGTAGTGATAAAAAGAATGCTGCCAAACAAGATATGCTACGCCGTCAAAGCGCTAATAAACGATTGGGCTCTAAGGCTGAAATGGAATTACCACAAGAAGTATTTAATGCAATATTGGAAGTTAACAATGATAACTAGTCTTTAGAAAGAAGGATTACAATGGGAGTTTTAGAAGTTCGCCAACTTTCCCATCAATTTGCGGATAAGCAATTATATGAGGATGCTCATTTTGAATTAAACACTGAGGATCATATGGGTATCATTGGTCAAAATGGTGCTGGTAAAAGTACATTAATCAAAATTATTACTGGACAAGAATTACCTGATGAAGGCGAAATCAAATGGAAAAAAAGTGCGACAATTGGCTATTTAGATCAATATGCTGAAGTTGCGGAAGGCATTACGGTTATTGAGTTTTTGAAGACAGCATTTCAACGTTTATATGATATTAGTGAAAAACAAACGCAGGCCTATACGGATTATGCTGAAAATATGGACGAGAAGTTGTTGGAAAAAGCGGGTAGATATCAAGAAGAACTTGAGGCAAAAAATTTTTATGATATCGATACAGAAATTGACCGTGTTCGAACTGGTTTAGGATTAGATGCAATTGAAAAAGACCATCAAGTTAGTGAATTAAGTGGTGGTCAGAGATCTAAGATTATCTTAGCTAAATTATTATTGGAAAATCCTGAAGTTATTTTATTAGATGAACCAACTAATTATTTAGATACGGAACATATTGATTGGTTAACTGAGTATTTAAATCAATTTGAAGGCTGTTTCATGGTTATTTCTCATGATTTTGAATTTTTACAAAATGTCACGAATACAATTATTGATGTTGCATTCGGTAAAATCACAAAATATCGTGGGAATTTTAAATCAGCTATTAAGCAAAAAGAAGCTAAAAAAGAAGCGCAACTAAAAGCTTTCCAGAAACAACGCCTTCAAATTGAAAAAGATGAGGCTTATATTCGAAAGAATAAAGCTGGAACGCGTGCCACAATGGCTAAGTCTAGACAAAAAAGATTAGATAAAATTGAGCGTGTGACACCGCCAAGTGATACTGTAAAAGGTAAATTTGATTTTCCTTATCTAGATACTGGATCCGCATCAACGCTTGCCGTTAAAAATTTATCAGTTGGTTATAAAACGCCATTACTATCACCAGTAACTTTTTCATTATCACATCAAGAAAAAGTTGTCTTAAAGGGATTTAACGGAATTGGTAAATCAACAATGATTAAGTCAATTTTGAAGTTAATTCCAACGTTTGGTGGAACTGCTGAATTTTCTGATTCTGTTGTTGTTAATTATTTTGATCAAGATTTAATTTGGGATAATAAAGAAATGACACCTCTTCAAATTATTCAAGATGAATACCCTGAATTGGAACCTAAAACGATTCGTCGCCGATTGGCTAAATCAGGGATTAATGCTGCGAATACAATGAAACCTATTAATATTTTGAGTGGTGGGGAACAAATGAAAGTTAAGTTGAGTTTAGTTGAATTGAAACCAAGTAACTTTTTAATTTTGGATGAACCAACTAATCACTTGGATGATGATACAAAAGACGCGCTACAAAAGGCAGTCCGACGTTTTCCTGGAAATGTTTTATTGGTCAGTCATGAAGCACCATTTTATGAATCTTGGATTGATAAAGTGTTTGATGTTGAAGCAATAAGAATTCAAAAATAGTGATAATAGCCTTGGAAAGTAATTTTCTAAGGCTATTTATCTGCACAAAAAAAGCACCAACCGAAGTTGATGCTTTCCTGTTATGGTACTTACCGAAGTAAATAGATTGTATGAATTCCACAAAACAGTGACAATCAGACATACCTACAATGCGGTAGGTAAAAAATGCCCCATTTTCGAACTAATCACTAGCCGCCGCAGCGGAACAACCGAAGTTGTCTGATTTTACTCGACTCATCGCATAACTTAATCATAGCACAAAATTAATATTTCGTATAGTTCTATTTACCCCAAAGGAATTGGATAACAGCTTTATCAACCTGTAAATTTCTATGAAGTTTACTATGTTGTGCATCTTCACCAGTAATTTTAAGCTCGTCATACGATTTTACTTGGCCTTTTAATAGATAGTTCATTGAACGGGCAGAAGCAATGCTGACAGATGTATCAGAATTTGAGCCATCATTCACATCGCCATAAATAACAAAGACTTTTGCGGTTGATGGGAAATTTTTTCGTTTGCTATAGTAACTTTGGTAGTTTGCTGTTTTAATAGCAGGTTCGTCATTTTTCAAGAAGTAATTTTTATTGGCTTTTTCGTCCATTCCGAGGACCCCATTAATTGGACCAGCAATTGGAACAAATTTATTTAGGATAGGAGAAGATTTTTTTCTGACAGATTCAGCCCAGTACATTGCAGATGAGCCACCCATTGAATGTGTAACAAGATTGATTTTTTTAATATCGTATGATGCTTTTAAATAATCAGTTATCTTACCAATCCATCTGCCCTCTTCAGGAATTTGAGCATCACTACGCGCAAATATAACTTGAACAATTGGATTTTTTTCAGTATATTTCCATCTACCCGTATAAGTGACATCACCAGTTGAAGAGACGGTTGCTGTTAGAACTTTTTTTGCCTTACCAGATTTTTCTGCTGAGGCAATCATGTCGTTAGTTGAGTTAGCTGTACCGCCGTATCCATGAATGTATAAGGTTGGTGTTTGTGAAATACTTTTCTCTGTTTCTACCGATTTAGGTATACTGTTATGCAATAGTAAAAAGCCAATACCTAATCCTAAAATCAATAAGATGGTTATTAATATACCGTATTTTTTCATTAGTGGTTTCCTTTGCATAGTAAGTTATTTGCTTTCATTATAAGCTACCGGGTCTTGACGTTCAAATTTAAAGCAAGTTATGGTAAGCTATATGCGAAGATAACTAAGAAAGCTGAGGATGAGCAAATGTTCATAGTGAAATCAACTAGAGATATAAGTAGTCAAATATATAAGGATGCATTATCAATTAGAAAAACGGTTTTTGTTGGAGAACAGAATGTGCCAATGGAATTGGAAATTGAAAACGAATCAGAAGCTATTCATTTTGTGGGTTATAAAGATGAAGAACCTGTTGTGACAGCACGTGTACTTAGCGAAGACTCTGAAACGTGGCATGTCCAGCGAGTTGCAACATTGAAAGCGGCTCGTGGACAACATTTAGCAACAGATATCCTAACGTTTATTGAAGGATTTTCAACAGTCTACGGAATTAAATACTTAACCTTAGGTGCACAAGATCAAGCCCAAAATTTTTATTTGAAACTAGGATATGAGGTTGAAGGTGAAGGCTTTATGGACGCAGGAATTCCACATCACACAATGATAAAAACAATCGAAGGAGCCTAGATGGCAAAAGAAACTTTATTTTCAAAATTACTAACGGATGAACGATATACATTTGCGAGTGAACTTGGTAGTAAATATCATAAAGACGCTAGTCAAATTTTATTTACTTACTTGAAGTTAATGGCTGAGGGGACACAAAACCAGTCAAAATCATTACAGAAAAGTCTGCCAGAAATCGATAAAAAATTTCAAAAGTATTTAGAAAACTAGAGATAGAAGGTACTTACAGTGAATAATAATCCATTAGCCAATCTTATGAAGCAAGATAAGTTAATTGTCGGTATTAGTGAAATCAGTAAAATGACAGGTGTTTCAACACGACAGTTAAGATATTGGGAACAAAAAGGCTATATTGAAAGTATTTCAGATGAGAAGGCAAAGTCGCGAGAATATCGTTTAGATATGGTCATAAAAGTCAGTCTTATAAAAGAAGAGTTAGATGAAGGATACACATTGGTTGCGGCGATTGAACACGTTAACGGAAAAATGGATATTTTTAGACAATTTAAACACTTTTTGATTGATCGTGTTTCAGATGTTGGTAAACAAGGAAATAAAACAGTTTTTGATATGGGCTATTTTGATGACTCCAAAAAGCAGCGTTTATTTGCGGTAATAGATGAAAAAGGGACACGTTTTGAACTCAGAGATGTTTAATAAAAAGAATTATAAAATAAAATCATAAAAAGGTTGCAACCGTTTACATTTGTGTTATACTTAATTTGTAGCAAGGAAGGCTATCGAAATCCCTGAACAAAATAAAACTGAAGTCACTTTTTTAAACTCACTTAATGGTTTTTAAAAACGAAGTTAGTTGGACAATGTTTAGTACTGAAGATAGTTGAAAAATGTAACACAAGTTAATGACGTTGAGAGATGTCAAGCAAGGCGTATTAAAACGGTGCCGGTCTTGAGCATTAAAAAGCAAATCAAGACACATCAAGTTAGATGATGTTTACTCCGATGAATTTAGAATTTTGGTAGTGTGAACGTCGTGAGACGTCGAACAAGGTTTTAAAACGGTGCTAGTCTTGAGCGCTTAAAAGCAAATCAGGACACATCAATTAAGATGATGGTTTAAGTTTCCAATGTACGGCAAGTTAATGACGTTGAGAGATGTCAAGTAAGGCGTATTAAAACGGTGCCGGTCTTGAGCATTAAAAAGCAAATCAAGATATCGAATTTTGATGATTTAAGTTGTAGTAGAACGAATAATTGGATTTAGAGGTATTTGGTCTTGGAGAAACGTTTGAAATCGAATGGATAACAAATCGCTCAAAGGGCGTCGTTCGATAATATATGATTCAAAACATATAAAAGCGACTTCACAGAACTAAATAAGTATAAAGATATAGAGGCGAAATATATTAATAATCAAGTAAAATCGACTCTCGGTAACACGGGTTTCGGCTTTCCTTCTACAAAAAGATAGGATTCAAGACATTTCTTAAAACAAATGCTTGAATCCTATTTTAATGCAGTGAATTATGATTTTTAGCTTACATTTAGGTATTTTAAAATGAAAGGTTAGGTATTCCTAAAAAATAAGTTACAATTCAATCGTTATTCTGATATAATAAATCTATTATTAAGAAAATGGAAGTGAATTGATTAACTAATGACAAAAAATGAAAGATCGAATATGACACCTATGAAGGAAGATTATTTAAAAATTATTTTTGAATTAGGCGGTACGCAAAAGAAAATATCGAATAAACAGATTGCGCTTAGTCTGAACATTGCGGCCGGATCAGTTACAGAAATGGTCAATAAACTAGTTAAAGAAGAGTTAGTAGAACATACGCCATACGCAGGGATTTCGTTAACGAAACCTGGGATATTATTGGCAGAAGATTTAGTTCGTAAGCATCGTTTATGGGAATGCTTCTTAGTTTATAAATTAAATTATAAACTACAAGATGTTGACGGTGAATCAGAGTTACTTGAACATGTGACAAGTGAGTACTTGCTTGATCATTTGAGTGAATTCTTGGGTCATCCAACACACTGTCCTCATGGCGGTGTGATACCTGACAAAGAAGGTAACTATGAGGAAGATAGCCATCTCGTTTTAGAAGCAGTAGAAGATAACACTAAAGTTGTGATTGAACGATTCATTGATAATCATGATTTGTTAACTTATTTAGATGATTTAGAATTACACATTGGTGATAAATTAACAGTTGTTTCTCATGCGCCTTTTGAAGGTCCAGTTGAAATCAAATTAGAAAATACTGGTGAGGTTAGAAATATTAGTTATAAAGCCGCTCATTATATTTTTGTGAAGTAGGTATTATGATAACAAAAGAAATTTTTATTAAATAGCTAAAGACTGTTGATATCAAATAGATATCAGCAGTCTTTTTTTGGAAATATAGCAATATTTAATAACTGGTAAAATGATTTAAGGTTAGCCTAAACTTTTTGTTTACAATGTATAAAGTTTGAGTATAATAAGGAATTGAGAAGAAAAGAATTTAAAGGAGTGGTAAAAAATGTCGAAAGAAGTACAAGAACCAAAAATGACTACCACAACAAATAGTGCTAGTTTGGAAGAAGTAAATGGATCAGTAGAAGTTCCAAAAAGTGCCGGATTTTTACGAACTTTATGGGCTTTTAGTGGACCAGGTGCATTAGTCGCTGTTGGTTACATGGATCCAGGTAACTGGATTACATCAATTGTCGGTGGTGCACAATACCGTTACTTACTATTATCAGTCGTTATTTTCTCCGGACTTATCGCTATGTTAATGCAATATATGGCTGCTAAGTTAGGTGTCGTAACAAGAATGGATTTAGCACAAGCAATTCGTGATCATACTAATAAACCGGTTGGATTTTTATTATGGATCATGACAGAATTAGCAATTATGGCAACAGATATAGCCGAAGTAATTGGTGGAGCGATTGCTTTACAATTACTTTTTGGAATTCCATTAACAGTCGGCGTTATGATAACTATATTAGATGTTTTCTTACTATTATTATTAACAAAATTAGGATTTAGAACAATTGAAGCGATTGTTGCAACATTGATTGCATCAATTTTAATTATTTTCCTTTACTTAGTTGCCTTATCAAAACCAAGTTTAGCAGGTATCATGGGTGGTATTTTACCAAGAGCATCAATCGTTATGAACCATGATCAATTAACATTAGCTTTAGGTATTATTGGTGCAACAGTAATGCCTCATAACTTGTACCTTCACTCTTCAATTGCACAAACACGTCAGTACGATTCAACTGATGAAGAAGAAGTTGCAAAAGTTGTGCGCTTTACAACTTGGGATTCAAATATCCAATTATTTGGCGCAACAATTGTTAACAGTTTACTTTTACTTTTGGGGGCTGCTTTATTCTTTGGACATGCAGATCAATTACAAGCATTCGGTGATTTATACCGTGCATTAAGTGATAATACAATTGCCAAAGGGATTGCATCACCTGTACTTTCAACTTTATTTGCCGTAGCTTTACTGGCTTCTGGGCAAAATGCAACGATTACCGGAACCTTGACTGGTCAAATTATAATGGAAGGTTTCATACATTTAAAAATGCCATTATGGGCCCGTCGATTGGTTACACGTATCATAGCAGTTATCCCCGTTATGATTGCCGCAATCATTTGGGGTGGGACAGAAGGCGTATTAGATAATTTACTTGTTTATTCACAAGTGTTCTTATCAGTAGCCTTACCATTTACGATGATTCCATTAATCTGGTTTACATCTTCTAAAAAATATATGGGTGAACGATTCGTTAATCCACTTTGGGTATCAATTATTGGTTGGGCAGCCGCAATCGGGTTAACTATTTTAAATGTTCAATTAGTCTTCAATTTAGTCATTCAATTTTTCCAAGAAGTTTTATAAAATAAGGAGGAAATTCATATGAAAAAAAGTTTTGAGTTACCAAAGCATAAGAACATTCTTGTCGGCGTCGATAATTCGGCAGATGCCCAATTAGCATTCTTAGAAGCGGTTAGTCATGCTTTAGATGATGATTCTCTGCTGCATATTGTAACTGTTCTGGAGTCGGATGATTTGAATGTTTTTCAGGTATTAACAAAAGATACATTAGCTGAAAAACGTTTGAAGGTTGAAAAACAACTTCAAGAGTATAAACAAAGCGCATTAGATGCTGGTGTTAAGGAAGTACACATTGTTCTTGCTGAGGGTGAACCTGGTGAAACGATTGTCAAAGATGTTATTCCTGACGTTAAACCTGATTTAGTCGTTGTTGGATCAGCTATAACTAAAGGGATTGGTAAGTACTTAGGTAGCCAAGCATCATACGTGGCTAAGTATTCTCCCGTTTCAGTTATGGTTGTTCGTTAATAGAAAAAAGTTATACAAAATGGTTGAATCTTATAAAGATTTAACCATTTTTATTTGGAAAACGTTTACTTGTTTATTTATATATAAGGTTTATGTTATGCTTTTATGTATAACATAAATAGGAGCATGATGATGATATCAAATTATATTTCAATATTAAAAAACGAGTTTAAAGGTTATAATGCAACAAAATTAGCTAAAGATTTTATGGCAGGTTTAACGGTAGCTGCAGTTGCTATTCCGTTAGCCTTGGCATTTGGTGTCTCAAGTGGGGCAACAGCTGCTGCTGGGTTAATCACAGCCATTGTTGCTGGGATTTTGATAAGTACCTTATCTGGGGCATATTATCAAATATCAGGACCAACTGGAGCGATGGCCGCAGTATTAATGGGTGTTATTGCACAATATGGATTAAAAGGGGTTTTTATTGCTACATTGATTGCCGGAGTGATTTTATTGTTAGCCGGTATATTTAAATTAGGCGTTTTAACGACTTTTATTCCTGCCCCTGTTATTACAGGATTTACATCAGGAATTTCAATTATTATTGCTTTCGGGCAATTAGATAATTTTTTTGGTACGCATTCAAACGGAAGTAGTTTAATTGAAAAAATTGGTAGTTATCCTAGCTTAGGTTTTCAACCTAAGTTGGCAACGACTTTGATGGCAATTTTAGTTGTTATTGCACTTTTTATTTTTCCAAAAAAATGGAATAAAGTTATTCCTGCATCGTTGATTGCAATTATTGTTACTACGGCAATTACAATGATATTTAAATTAGATGTCGCAACAGTTGGCGAGATTCCAACAAGTGTTATCAGTGATGATAGATTACATTTAGGTGCATTAAATCTTCAAACAGTTAAAAATCTAATTATTCCTGGCGCAAGTATTGCTTTACTGGGAATGATTGAAAGTTTATTATGCGGGGCATCTGCTGGTCGCATGACAGGTAAAACCTTAGATAGTAATCAAGAATTAATCGCTCAAGGTATTGGAAATATGATTTTACCATTTTTTGGTGGTATTCCAGCAACGGCTGCGATTGCTAGAACGAGTGTAGCAATTAAATCAGGTGCACAGACGCGATTGACAGGCGTTTTCCATGCACTTGCGTTATTAGTTTCAATGCTTTTATTGGCACCAATCATGTCACAGATTCCTTTATCGGCATTAGCTGGCGTGTTAGTTGTGACTTCATGGCGGATGAACGAATGGTCAGCTATCAAGTATCTCTTTAAAAATAAATTTAAAAGTGCTTTAATTCTATTTTTCTTAACATTAATAAGTACCGTTATTTTTGATTTGAGTACGGCGATTATGGCCGGTGTTTTAGTCGGGATCGTTATTTTTGTGGCTAAGAGTTCTATTTTAGATGTTGTTGTTGAAGATGTTGATTTAAGCAAAGTCGAAACAACACAAGATAGATTAAAAGATGATTGGGCAGTTGTCTACATCACTGGACCACTATTTTTCATGTCTGCGGATCGATTAGATAAGGCACTACAGCCACTTCATGAACGAGATTTAGTTATCTTTTCATTGCGAGGCGTACCATCAATTGATAATACAGCAATGGCTGTTATTCAGGATTTCTATAGTGATGCTCAGACTAAAAATCATGAAGTGATTTTTTCTTCAGTTCAACCAAATGTAATGAGAATGTTTGAACGATCTGGCTTTAAAGATGTGGCTGGGGAAGAAGCCTTTTATTTCTCAGTTGATCGTGTTCTAAAGGAAATACTATAAGATGTACATTATTGACAAGGATATTTAGGCATGTTAAGATTCATTCAACTTAATAAATAAAAGTTAACACATAAGTAGTCATTTATCTGGGAGTCAGAAAGTTGGTGGTTGATGCGAACCAATCAGGATAAATTAACCAAATACGTTAACGTTATTTTAAACATCGGATAAATATCTAGAACCGTTATCATCTAGTGAGTGAGAATTTGGGTTCTCAATTAAACTGGGTGGTACCACGGCTAGAGTCGTCCCTGATACAATATTTAATATTGTATCAGGGACTTTTTTTGTCCAGAAAAGGAGTGTTAAAAATGAAAAATATAAATTGGGGTCAGTTTCGATATCAAACTTTTCATGATAAATACTAGAATCGACTAAAAAATAGGAGTGTTTACTAATGAAAAATAAATTATCGTTTACAGAAGCAGCAAGTGTTTTAGTAGTAATGTTGATTATTATGGGATTTGGTGTAATTAAGTTTGGGTTATCACCTCAAACACCAGTTATGTTAGTGATTGGGTTGTTAATTTTATGGGCTAGAATTCGTCATTTTTCATGGGATGAGATTCACGCGGGTATCAAGGATGGAATGAGTACAGGGTTAATTCCCATCTTTATTTTTATTTTGATTGGCTCATTGATTGCGACTTGGATTGCGGCAGGAATTATTCCAACCTTAATGATTTGGGGATTTAATCTGATTAGTGTTCAATTCTTTGTGCCTTCCGTTTTTATTGTCTGTGCTATTATCGGATTATCAATTGGGAGTGCCTTCACTTTAATTTCAACTGTGGGTATCGCACTATTCGGTATGGGGATGACGATGGGGGTTAATCCTGCACTAGTGGCAGGAGCAATTATTTCAGGTGCTATCTTTGGGGATAAAATGTCTCCCTTATCAGATTCAACGAACTTAGCAGCTGCCATTGGAGAATCTGATTTATTTAAACATATTAAAAATATGATGTGGACAACAATTCCTGCTTTTGTAGGATCTTTAATTTTATATTTCATTTTGGGAAGTGGTAGTATGGCAGCAAATATGGATAAAATCAATCATACGATTTCAATTTTATCTAGTCACTTTTCAATCACAGCTTGGGCGGCATTACCAATTATCTTAATGTTTGTCTGTGCCTGGTTAAAAATTCCAGCTATTCCAACGTTATTTATCAATATTGGTGTATCGTTAGTTATGTTATTTATTCAAAAACCATTTACGAGTTTACAAGATGTTGCGGCGTTGATTCAGTCAGGATTTGTTTCTAAAACTGGAGATGCAAATGTGGATATGCTGTTAACACGAGGTGGCGTTTCAAGTATGATGGGAACCGTGTCATTAATAATTTTAACTTTAACGTTAGGCGGCTTACTAATGAACTTCAATATTATTGAAGTCGTTATGGAACCTTTAGTTAAACGTTTAAATTCATCTGGTAAATTAATTACGGCAACTATTTTTGCTGGAATTGGAGTTAATTTATTTGTTGGAGAACAATACTTATCAGTTATTTTACCTGGAAAAGCGTTTAAACCCGCTTTTGATAAATCAAAATTAGATAATTTAGCCTTAAGTCGTGCACTTGAAGATGGCGGAACAGTGATTAATTACTTAATCCCTTGGGGTGTAGCTGGTGCGTTTGCAGCAAGCACGTTGGGAGTTCCAACGCTAGACTACTTACCATTTGCGTTCTTTAGCTTACTATCGCCTGTCTTTTCAATCATTAGTGGTTGGACGGGAATCGGGTTACGTGCAAAGAGAGCCTAATAAAAACGGGTCACAATGAATTTTATATTCGTTGTGACCCGTTTTTTTGTTATTTCTCATTCTTATTGAGTGTAATTAAGTACATTGTCATGAAGATGGCGATTAAAACCATGACTGTCCCAAAAAGTGGCGTCATACCTAATCCGAGATTAGAAACAACTTGTCCACCAATTAAAGAGCCTAACGTAATGCCAATATTGAAAGCAGAAATATTTAGCGACGATGCTAAAGTAATATCTTTAGGGGTATATTTTTCAGCTAATTGAACAACGTATAGTTGTAATCCTGGAACATTCATAAAGGCGAATAGTCCTAAGGCCATAACGGTTAATAAACCTAGAATTGACATTTTAGCAGTAAAGAAAAGGATAAATAAGACGACTGCAAGTCCGATAAACATTTTTAATAATGCTTGGAGCGGATTATGGTTTGCTAAACGGCCGCCAATCGTATTTCCAAGGGCAACCATCAATCCGTAGACGATTAAAATGATAACAACAGCACTTTCACTGTAACCCATTGAAGTTTCTAAGAGTGGCGTAATATACGTATAAACAACGAATGTCCCACCGTAACCTAAGGCGGTTAATGATAACGTAATCAATAGATATTTGTTCTTAAGGACACGGATAAAACCATGCGCATCAGATTTTCCAGGAATTGGTAAACCATTTGGTACGAGGAAAAAGTTGGCGATTAAACCAATTAGTCCAATGATACTAATAAAAATAAATGATCCATGCCAACTAGTATGTTGACCAATAAATGTACCTAAAGGAACACCGGTTACAGTTGCAACGGTTAAACCAGTAAACATGACTGAAATAGCACTAGCACGTTTTGAAGGTTCAACAACATCAGCCGCAATAACGGAAGCGATTGTCATGAATATACCGTGAGACAATGCAGAAATAATTCGACCAATTAATAAAATTGAAAAAGTTGGTGCAAATGCTGCAACTAAATTACCAACGATAAATAACGCCATGATACTTAAGAGTAATTTTTTTCGATCAAATTGGCCAGTTAAAATAGTTAGAACGGGTGCACCTATTGTGACACCGAATGCATATAATGAAACGCTAAGTCCTGCCTGACTTAATGAAATACCAAAATCTTTGACTAATAAGGGGATGAGCCCAACGCTAATAAATTCTGTTGATCCGATTGCGAAAGCACTAATAGCCAATGCTAAGAGTGTTAGGGATGGTGATATTTTTGGTTTTTCCATAAGTTTGTAAAGCCTCCTTGATTTTTGTTGGAATAATGCTACAATTTATGATTATACGTGTACGCAACAATAAGACAATAACGTACTAAAAAGTGCTATAGGAACTTTTTAGTGCCTATAGGAGGAAGAATGGAAGATAAAACATATAATATTGGTGTTGAAGCGACTTTAGAAGTCATTGGCGGAAAATGGAAAACAATTATTTTATGCCATTTACGTGGTGGAAAAAGAAGAACTAGTGAGCTGAAACGTGCAATTCCGAAAATAACCCAAAAAATGTTAACGCAACAATTACGTGAATTGGAAGCCGATGGGATTATCTCTAGACATATCTATGAACAGGTACCACCAAAAGTAGATTATCAATTGACTGAATATGGTGAGTCTTTGAGTACTATATTAAATAAATTGTGTGTTTGGGGCGAAAAACATGTTGATCGGTTAAATGAGCAAGACCAACATGTTGTTTTAATGAATCGAGATAAAGTGTCATAACTGTCATTATTGATTGCTATTCGAGAAATGTAGCTGGCAGTTACTGTTGTTCATATGTTATGGCATAATCTGGTAATTGCTGTATAATAATCATTTACAGTTATTTATAAAAATTATTGAAAGAAAGTATGAGAATTAAATGTTAGCAAACTTATATGGACCATTTTTTGATCTAAACAATTGGAAAACAGTTGTCGAATCAAGTAGTGATTGGATAATTATCCTATCATTAGCAGTAATCGAATGCTTATTATCAGTGGATAACGCAATTGTATTAGCTGCACAAACACAAAAATTACCAAGTAAAAAAGAACAAGAAAAAGCATTATTTTACGGATTATGGGGTGCATATATTTTCCGGTTCATCATTATTGGAATTGGAACATTTTTAATTGATTTCTGGGAAATTAAAGTAATTGGCGCTGGGTATCTTATTTACCTATCAGCCCATTATTTCTTTTCAAAAATTAAAACGCCAAAACCTAAATCAGAGAAAAAAAGTAATGGACGAAAAGGTCCATTCTCATTGTTTTGGTCAGTTGTTATTTCAATTGAGATGATGGATATTGTTTTTTCAATTGATTCTGTCTTAGCATCGTTAGCAATTTCGACAAATCCAGTCATTGTTTTAATCGGTGGGATGTTTGGAATTTTAGCCATGCGTGGGATTGCGACATTGATTATGAAGTTGATGAAGGTTGTTCCGGAGTTAGAATCAATGGCTTACTTGCTAATCGCATTAATTGCGGTGAAGTTATTCCTTTCTATCCCTCAAATTGGTATCGAAGTTTCAGCAGTACTTTTTGCTGGAATTGTTTTTGGGGCTATTATATTAACGACTTTAATTCATATGTATAATATTCAGAATAAAAAATAACGAAACGAAGGCGATAAAATGGTCACAAAAGTAACAGATAAAACGCTCGCGGAACATACAGATTCCGGATTAACAATTGTTGATTTATGGGCTCCTTGGTGTGGTCCATGTCGTATGATGGAACCTGTTATTGATGAATTAGAACAAGAATTCAAAGATGATATGCAATTTGTAAAGTTGAATATTGATGAAAATAAAGAAACAGCATTGGAATATGATGTCATGAGTATTCCGAGTTTTCTATTATTTAAAGATGGCAAAGCAATTGAAAAAGTTGTTGGTTATCATGATAAGAGTAAATTTTCAAAGTATTTAAGTGAAAAAGTTGCTCAAAATAAAGCAGTATAAATAAAATCCCACTACAAATTTTGTAGTGGGATTTTATTTTAGGCTTAACTATTATTAATGGCAGTCGTAACCTTAAAGGTGCATACTAAAGAAAATTATAAAAGGAGATTATTATGAAAAAAATTGGGTTTATTGGAACGGGCGTTATGGGCTCAGCAATTGTTAGTTATTTATTGAAAGCGAACTATGAAGTAACCGTGTTTAATCGAACCAAATCAAAGACAGATGACTTAGTTAGCCAAGGGGCAATATGGGCTGATTCGCCACAATTGGTTGCGGCTAAAAGTGATATTATCTTCTCGATGGTTGGTTTTCCTGCAGATGTAGAAGCAATATATTTTGAAGAAAATGGTATTTTTGCTGGTGCTAAAAAAGGCGCAATTGTAGTTGATATGACAACAAGTACACCAACACTAGCGAAAAAAATTGGTGATTACGCGGAAACTCATGAGTTGTTTGCGTTAGATGCACCTGTTTCTGGTGGTGATATTGGTGCAAAGAATGCGAAGCTAACAATTATGGTTGGTGGACACAGTGATGTATATGAACAAGTGAAACCTATTTTTGAAAAGATGGGAACAACAATTGCCTTGTTTGGTGGTTATGGATCAGGCCAACATGTAAAAATGGCTAATCAAATTATGATTGCTGGAACAATGACCGGAATGACTGAGCTGTTAGTTTACGCTAAGGCAGCAAACTTAGACTTGGAAAGTGTCATTAAAACAGTTGGCGGGGGAAGTGCAGCAAATTGGAGTTTAGACAATTATGCGCCCCGAGTTTTAAGTGATGACTATACACCAGGATTCTTTGCAAAACATTTTCTTAAAGATTTGCGTATTGCATTAGACGAAGCAGAAAAAATGAATATTAATCTACCCGCAACAAAAGAAGCTAAAGTACTATATGAAAAATTAGTTGATGAAGATGGATTAGGTAATGACGGTACACAAGCATTAGTTAAATTGTGGTGGAAATAAATAAGTCGATACAACTAATAAATAAGACCATTTCAATATGAGATAGTCTTATTTATTTTTGATGATTTTAACCAGCCAATTTGTAATAAGTAATAAAAACAGCATCAAAATAGTAATTAGACCAATAGATAAGGCAAATTTTGATAGTAGAGTCATCATTAAAGTCTGGTGATTAAATAGAGTTAAGAAATAATAAAAGATAATGATTAAAAGTGCTAATAAACTGAATCCAAGACCAAATCCTTTTCTATCTGCTGAGCTTAAATCAAAACCACCAATTGTAATAGATGTTGTGATTAACAACCACAGGATAAGTCTTAATGACCAAGATTGAAATAACGAGGTGAATAGGTTAAATAACGATTGAGTATTAAATGCTTGGTTAACTAGCATTGTTGATAGTAGATTAAAAGAGTGAGGTAGCAGTAGAATAAAAAGGCCAATAATTACGATTGAACAGCCAATGATGGGCGCAATACCGGCCATTGCTTGTCCAATTTTACCACGCATATTTTTAGGTGAGCTATAACGAACGAATCCAAGTGAGTTATCACCAATTTCGGGATGTGGACGTTTAATTAATTTAACTTCAATGGCGTGAAATCCAAATAAAAAAGCCATTATAGCATGACTTGCTTCATGGATAATAATACCCAATGAACCCAAGTATAATTGTTGATTTAATGATAATTGTTTTTTTGTATTACTGTTCACAGCTGTTAGTAAAAAAGCAGCTACAAGAAGTGGTATAACACTAAGAAAAATCAATGTTATTAGCGTATAAATGGTTTGCATCCTTAAGACCTCCTTCGTGATTAAAATATTAGCACGATTCTTAATATTTAGAAACAAAAAAGAGACTGCTGGGAAGGCAGTCTCTAGGGAGTAAGTTGTAGAGCTAATAAATTAGCTCTCTCTCTCATTACTTTGGAGGAGAAATGAAAAAGTATAAAGGTTAGTTATTTATGTTGTTTTGGGATAAGTTCAATATACAACATGAACCTTAAAATAACCTTAACATTAAGAAAAAATTTAAAAATAATCAAAAGTTTTTTTGGAATGCGCTTTCAATTACATTATATGTCCTTTATAATATTGGT
Organism: Dellaglioa sp. CoH-57-MRSF-17; assembly: GCF_056782015.1. Next base: position 246,805 of record NZ_JBXAXY010000001.1, read on the forward strand.
ATAGACCTTAATAATATTTAGGAGGAATAATAATGGGAAAATTAGGTATTTCAATTTATCCAGAACGATCAAATTATAATGATGATACAGCATATTTAGATTTGGCATGTAAATACGGGTATAAAAGAGTCTTTACGAGTTTACTCCAAGTGACAGATGGTAAAGATAAGGTATTATCAGAATTTAAAAAGACAGTTGCTTACGCAAATAAACTTGGTATGGAAGTAATGGTTGATATCAATCCTGATTTATTTGAACAACTAAATATTAGTTATCAAGATTTAAAATTCTTTGACGATATGGGTGCATATGGTGTTCGATTAGATTTAGGATTTACAGGTGCAGAAGAAGCAGCAATGACACGCAATCCATATGACTTAAAAATAGAAATAAATATGAGTTCTGGGACTAACTATGTGGATAACATTATGAGTTATTCACCAAAAAGAGAGAACTTATTAGGTTCACATAATTTTTATCCACATGAATACACAGGATTAGAGTATAACTTTTTTGTAGCTTGCAGTGAGAAATTTAAAAAATACAATTTAAATACGGCAGCTTTTGTTAATGCTAAGTCAGCTACTTTTGGACCTTGGCCAACTGCTGATGGACTATGTACATTAGAGGATCATCGACATTTAGATATTGCCACACAAGTTAAACATATGGTGATGACAGATTTAATTGATGATGTGATTATCGCAAACGCGTACGCTTCAGAAAATGAATTAAAAGCAGCATCAGAAGCATTCAACGCCAATTATCCGACGATTAAAATTGAAACGGCAGATGATATTACTGAGGTTGAAAAAGTAGTATTATTTGATAATATTCATAGTTACCGCGGAGATCGTTCAGCGTATCTTTTACGTTCGACAATGACACGGGTTGTGTATAAAGATAAAGAATTTCCTGCACATAATACAAAATTAATTAAGCGTGGTGACGTCTTAATTGATAATGAAGGTTATGGACAATATAAAGGTGAAACACAAATTGCTTTAAAAGAAATGAAAAATGATGGTCGTGTAAATATTGTTGGGCATATTATAGATGATGAATTATTCTTACTCGATTTTTTGAAACCATGGAGTCAATTTAAACTAAGCCAAGATTAGCCTAAATGGATCACTAGATAATTTCTAGTGGTCCATTTTAATTTGGTATTAACTAGATAATTCGGTAAAATGAAGTAGTAAATGTAAAATTGATAAGAAGGTCATAAAATGAATTATATAATTGTTGCATTGTTTGCTTTTTTTGGTGGAATAAGTCGGTACTTACTTGGTTTAACGATTATTCAACCAAATGGATTCCCACTGGGGACATTAATGATTAATGTCGTAGGGTGCTTTATTTTGGCGTTCTTAGTTCAGTATATTGAAACAACCGAAAAAGTCCCAGATTGGTTAACTTTGGGGATAAAAACAGGTTTTATAGGTGCTTTTACAACGTTTTCAACATATAGTTTGGAAGCTGTAAAGTTAATAGAGACGCAACAATGGGGCTATGCACTCATCTATGTGTTAGTAACGATTATAGGTGGACTTTCCATGACATTACTTGGTTATTCATTAGGCAATCGGATTGGAGATTGGCGAATGGAGAGTGAACGTTCATGATGACACTATTAGTTGGGATTGGCGCTGCAATCGGTGCTATGTTAAGATATGGGATAACAAATTTAAGTAATCGATATCTAACTGATCAATTTCCAGTTGGAACGTTATTAATTAATCTGATAGGTAGTTTTATTTTAGGTCTTTTAACAGGAATTAATTTATCTAGTCCGATGTTAGTCTTACTTGGTACTGGAACAATGGGTGGTTTTACAACCTTTTCAACGTATAACTTTGAATTGGTTAAATTAATTAAAAGCCAAAAAATATCGTTATTCATGATTTATTTATTAGCTAGTTATATTGTTGGTGGCTTGATGACACTGTTAGGATTAGTTATTGGTCGCCAAATGGTTAGTTAAATTAAAGTATTCGAGCATAATGTGTGATAGGATAGTAAAAATAGGGATGTGAAATAATGAAAATTGCTGTATTAACGGATAGTTCAGCTTATCTTACAGATGAGATTGTTGAACAATTAGATATTAAAGTAGTAAATAACCCAGTATTATTTGGAAATCATGTCTATCATGAAAATGCCGATTTAACGGCAACTCAATTTTATCAATTATTAAAAACAGAAGATGTTTTACCAACAACTTCCCAGGTATCGATGGGTGAAATGGAAGAAAAATTTAAGGCACTTGCTGCTGAAGGCTATACAGATGTTATTTGTATCCATTTATCATCAGGTATTAGTGGATTAGTTGGTAATCTTGAAGCTTTCGCATCATCTGTTTCGGCCATCAATGTGCATGTTTTTGATTCGAAAATTGATTGCGCGGGGATGGGTAACATGGTTCAATTGGCTGCCACATTAGCTAATAAAGATAAAAACGTTATGGAAATACTTGAAAAGTTAGCCGAATTAAGAGAAACAACACGGGTTCTTTTTGTTGTTGATGATTTAAATCATTTAATGAGGACCGGTCGTTTATCAAATCATTCAGGTTTTGTTGGAAACATATTGAAAATTAAACCGATTTTAACTTTTGATAAAGAAGGTAAAATCGTTGCTATTGGTAAAGAACGCAAAATGAAAAATGCCTATTCTGAAATTAAAGCTCAATTCTCAGAAGCAACACGTTCACTTGATTATCCAGTTCAAATTAATTTAATTGATGCGAATAATCCGGAACTTCAAGCTGAATGGGGACAAGACTTGAGAACTAGTTTTCCTAAAATGAAATTTGAATCGGGTTATATTGGACCACTTGTCGGTGTTCACACAGGTGAAAAATGTTTAGGATTAATCTGGTCGAGAGATTGGAAAAGTCTAATAGATTAAATAAAGAAAACGGTTTTATTATGAATTATTATTCATAATAAAACTTTTTTTTGTATAACAAACGAAAATGTTCTGATAATATTCAAAAATAATTCATAATTATTAGCTATGCTTATTCTTATCAAATAATTTAAGAGAATATGGAGGTAATAAATATGAATTTTTTTAAACGTGCTTTATTAAATCTTAAAGCAAAAAAAGGACGATCTTTTTTACTTGTATTAGTTATGTCAGCTATTATGTTATTCGTTTTAGCAGGATTAATTATTCAAAATGCAGCAACAACTGCGGCAAATGATGCGAAGAAGAGTGCGGGTGCAACGGTGACATTATCAGCTAATCGAGATAAAGCTTTTAGCGAGATGAAAACTTCAAGCTCAAAAACCACTAAACCATCATTAAACTTAGCTGGGGTAACAGTCGCAACAGCTAAAAAAGTTGGTGCATTAAGCAATGTGAAGAGTTACAGTATCACCACTTCAACTACAGCTAATGCTTCTTCATTTGATGCCATTAAAACAACATCGACCTCAAGTCAAAGTGGTGGGATGGGCGGCAAGAAAATGGCAACTTCTGCAACAACGGGTGATATTTCTATTTCCGGTGTAAGTTCAACGGCTAGTGCACTAAATACTAGTGGTGCCAAAATTACAAAAGGTCGTGGTTTAAATTCGAGTGATTTAAATACTAAAAACGTTGTGATTGAATCAGAACTTGCTTCTACTAACCATATTTCTGTGGGCAATACAATTACAATGAAATCAACTGGTGGTACGAAGTATAAAGTTGAAGTTGTCGGTATTTATAAAGCTAGTTCAACTAGTTCTACAAGTATGGGTGGGCCAGGAGCTACTGATCCATCAAATACTATTTATACAGCTTACACATTTGCGAATACTTTAAAAGGTAGTAAGTATAAAGATACGGCCGATTCAGTTGTGTATACATTAAGTGATCCAGCCAAGTCAGAAACTTTCACAAAAGCAGCTAAGAAATTAATTAACACATCTAAATTTTCAATGTCAACAAACGATAGTACTTATCAATCAATGCTGACACCATTGAATAATGTTAAGAGTTTTGCCCAAAAAATTGTTCTATTAGTCGCAGTTGCAGGAACTATCATTCTTGCCTTAATTGTTATTTTAATGATTAGAGAACGTCGCTATGAAATTGGTGTCCTCCTATCATTAGGTGAAAAACGTTGGAAAGTTATTGCACAATTCTTTGTTGAAATGTTTATGGTTCTACTCGTGTCATTAGTTGTTGCCGGAATTGGTGGGAAATTCGTTGGTAATGCAGTAGGTGATCAATTGATAAGCCAACAAACAACGACATCTACAACAGCTACAACTTCAAATGATATGCAAGGTGGAGGCGGTGCGCCAAGTGGTACTAAAGGTGGACAATTTGGTGGAACAGATCCAAGTGGTATACCAGGGCAGTCAGCGACAACTAAATCTGAGAAATTAAAGAATCTAAGCACAACTGTAAGTATCAAAGATTTGGCAGAATTAGGTGGTATGGGTCTGGCAATTATCTTTATCTCGATTATGTTAGCATCGTTAGGTATTTTACGACTTGAACCCAAGAAAATTCTGATTTCATAAATAATAGAAAGGAGTGATTAAATGATTGAAATTAAAGATGTCGCGTATTGGTATGAAAATAAGGATAACCCCTTATTTGAAAAGGTTAATTTAACTTTTGAAAGAAGTAAATCATATGCAATTGTCGGTAGTAGTGGCTCAGGAAAAACAACATTTCTCTCACTAATTGCTGGTTTAGATAAACCAAAATCTGGAGAAATTATATATGAAGGTGAGGCAATCAATAAAATCGGATTAACTCATTATCGAAATAAAGATGTCTCGATTATCTTCCAATCCTATAATTTATTTACTTATATGTCAGCGTTGGAAAACTTAATGACTGCGATGGACATTACCGGAGCAACACATGCTGGTGATAAACAATATGCCTTTGATATGTTGAAAAAAGTTGGTATTGATGAGGATATGGCTAAGAAGAACGTTCAACATCTTTCTGGTGGGCAACAACAGCGAGTCGCTGTTGTCAGAACGATGTGTTGTGACGCACGATTAGTCGTAGCTGATGAACCGACCGGTAATTTGGATGAAGTTAATACGAAAGAAATTATTGAATTACTTCAAGATTTAGCTAAATCACAAGATAAATGTGTCATCATTGTAACGCATGAACCAGATGTTGCTAAAATGTGTGATACGCAATATGTATTGAAGGACCGTGAGTTTCAAGTTATAGAGTAAGAAATAGCCATATGTATAAGGAAAACTTATACATATGGCTATTTTAGTTGATTGATATTTAATTTATCGTAGTTGCTTCTTATCATTAAAAAATTGTTTATATGAAAGATAACAAACACTAATTGATGAGATACTTGTTGCTGAAAGTAACATGAAAGTGACCATGATTTGGTATTTAATCGCAAAGACAGGATCAACACCGGCGAAGATTAACCCAGACATCATTCCAGGTAAACTAACGATACCAACCGTTTTAGCTGAATCAATAGTAGGCGACATCCCTGTTTTGATACTTTCACGGATAATAGGGTATGCTGCTTGTTTGAGATCTGCACCGAGTGCTAGTTTTTCTAAAATCTGTTGGCGTTGATCACGGAAATTACTGTTAAGGTTACGGTAACAAAGACCAATCGCAACCATTGAATTACTAGCAATCATACCAGTAATTGGAATAATTTGTGAAGGAATAAATTTAAGCGTTCCAGCTAGTAGTAAAAGGCCAAGTGTAACGGACGTACTACAAAAAATGGCAATGAACGAAATACGAAAACTATGTGGAATTCCTGCGCTTTTTTTATGTGCACTATACGCAGCGTTAAAGAAAACAATGAACATCATAACTAAAGTTAGAATAATATTATTAATATTAAAGACGTACTTTAAAATGTATCCGACGATGACTAATTGGATAATTGCACGAATGACACTATAAATAATATCTTTTGCTAGGCCTAATTTTTCTTTATATACAATTCCTAGTGAGACAAGTACTAATGAAAAAGCGAAAACGAGAGAAAGATTATTAACGGCTAAATTATGCATGTCTAACCTCCGTTATTTTTCCGGCCTCGATATTAATTAATTGATCAGCCAGTTTTATTTCATTATCATCATGAGTAACAGCGATAATAGTGATTTTATTTGAGTCATTTAAACGATTAATTAATGCGTGTATAATGTTTTTACTTTCTGAATCTAAAGCACTTGTGATTTCATCAAGCAGTAAGATTTTGGGTAAAAAGATTAAATTACGAATTAAGGCAACACGTTGCTTCTCGCCACCAGATAGTTCATTTATTGATTTCTGAAGATAACTGCTGGGTAAGCCTACGGATTCTAATTCAGAAATGGCACGAGATTCATCGAAGTCTTGCTTACGAACGATATAAGGAAACTCCAGATTGTCTTTAACGGTTTCGCCGAATAAAACGGGGGTTTGGAAGCAATAAGAAACAATCCGACGATATTCGATTGGGTCATAACTGTCAATTGATTTTTCATTGAACTTAATATCACCAGATGTTCTTGAAATTAAACCAGCGATTAATTTCAAAACGGTACTTTTACCGCTTCCAGATGGACCGGTGATTGTTAAAAAGTCTCCAGGGTTTACTTGAAAAGAGATGTGGTTCAAGATTGATTGGTTACTAAGTTCTAGTGAAATATCTTGTAAATCAATAATAGGTTGCATAGTAGGACCGCCTTTCTGATATAACTCATTTTCAGATTACCATGTTTAGCTGTGGGAATAAAGAAAAGTATTTTAGAGAATCTAAGCATATAGATTTAAAAACCTAATAGTAGTAAAAAAGCTAACATCGCTTAGATGTTAGCTTAGTAAATCTATTTCTGATAACTAATTAATTCGATTATATGCTGATCTGGATCTGAAATTGTAATCGATTGTGCATTTTTAACATCTTGCTTTTCAATCGGGCCAGAGATAATAGTCACAAAATAATTTTTCAAGTGATTTTCCATAGCGGTCATTGAATCACTAACGACGAAACTAAGTGTCATTGGAATAACATTAGTTGATGGCTCAAAAATAATTTTTTGATGGCCAAAATGAACAGTAGGTAACTCACTATTTTCAATCATAGTCATATCAAAAACTTCATGATAAAAACGTAAACTTCTTTGGACATCAGTTACGGGAATTGTGATTGCTTCAAAACGTTTAACTTTCATAAAATAAGAAACCTTCTTTTTATTGTTTTTTAATTTGTTTATTAAAGAAACTGAATAGGAATACAGTACTGATGACGACAATGATTAATTCTGTGACGGGTAAAGCAACCCAAACACCAGTTAAGTTGAAGAAGTGGGCAAAAATAAATAATAAGCCTAGTAGTAAGACATAACCGCGCAAGATAGCTAGAATAAGTGCATGTTTGGGTTCGCCAATCGCTGAGAAAAACATGCTAAACACAACATTAAGGGATGATCCAAATAAGCTTAAGAAGTAGATTGGAATGCCTATTTCAGCATAATGGATTAACTCTTGGTTGTTACTATTATTGAATAATGCAATAATAGGATCTTTTTCAAAGGTCAATGTAAGGTATAAAATTGTGCCAATAATAAAACTAACAATTAACCCAAAACGTAATATTTGCTTAACTTCTGGCCAATTCCGAATTCCAAATTCTCGACTGAGTAAAGGCTGAATTCCTTGGGCAACACCATTAAAAAGTGATAAAGCGACTAAGACGATGTTTGCGATAATTCCATAGGCTGCGACAGCTGTATTTCCCGCTAAACTTAAAATGACAAGGTTGAAAGCAAAAATGCTGACACCTGTACTCATTTCAGTTAGAAAGACAGGGAACCCGAATTGAACAACTTTTTTTATTGTCTTAAAGTGAATAGACGTTCGTTGGAGCGTTAAAAGACGTCCTTCCTTTTTACGATGGAAGGTTAATATAGCTAAAGCAACAATTGGAGAAACAGCAGTTGCCATTGCAGCACCACCCATACCAAGATGTAATGGGTACATAAAAATATAATCAAAAATGATATTGAATAAACTAGATACTAACATGGCAACCATCGATAAATGTGGATTATTATCGTTTCGAATGAAACTTAAAACGAGATAATTACAAGCAAAGAATGGTGCAGCTAGCAAAATATAAGTTAGGTATTCAGCAGCTAATTTGTAAGTTCCTGCGTTTGCACCTAAAAAATAGAGTAAAGGTTTCATGAATAAAAAGCCTAAGACTGAGAAAGCTAGGCCGAAAATAATCCCAACAATTAAAACCTGTGTGAAAATTTTTTGACTCGCTTTTTGATCCTTAATCTTTAAAATAGAAAATAAAGTTGCACCACCAATTCCGAGTAACAACCCGACGCCATTTAATAAATTAAAGAGGGGTAATACAATATTTAAAGCCGCTAAACCAGTTGTTCCAACCGCATTAGCAATGAAATATGTATCTGCCAGAAGATACACAGATAAACCTAAAGTACTTAAAACGTTCCGTGTGACGTAACCTGAAAGTTCACGACGGATAGAAACCGTTTGATTATTCATTTTGAGCTCCTTATCGGTACCTATTTTTTATAATCTTATAATAATGGACAATAAAAAATAGGTACCAACATCCTTCATTAAAAAATGGCCTCTTGGATGTGATAACTATTATTTTTGTAAAACCCGGCGATTTTACACTGTTTTGACTGTCTTTATTCTAGCAACTATTATTCAAAATAGCTAGGACAAACAACTAAATAATAGTCAAAGTAGCTGACTAATCCATTTGATAAAAAGTCGATAGAGGCTTATCTTATGTTATAATTGTAAAGGATACTTAATGGACAGCGACTAGAAAGAAGGGTTTAACAGTGGCAACAACATTGCGATTAGCACCACTATTTACTAATCATATGGTTATGCAACAAGATCAGACAACACGTTTTTTTGGTTATGCAGAACCCAATCAAGAAGTAACTGTAACGATTTCAATGGGCGGTAGCGAAGATACAATTGAAACAGGAATTGCTGATGATACAGGATACTTTTTAATTGAAAGTATCTCATTTTTAGCACCTACAATTGTGACCGTTCTAGTTAAATCAGGAACAGATAAAATAATTTTACGCGACGTACAATTTGGAGATGTATTCTTGATTGCTGGACAATCAAATGCTAACTTCAAAATGGCTAAAGATGATGAATTTGATCATAATAAAACAATGCCAATGATGAATTTACGTTTTATCAATATACCTGAAAAGCAATCAACAGAAGAAAATCCATGGCAAATTGTTGATGAAGAAAATATTGGTAACGTTACAGCATTAGGCTATTATATGGCTAAGAAGGTTCGTCAATATGATGAATACACACCAATTGGCCTTGTATTATGTGCTAAAAATGGGACTTCAGCTGCAAGTTGGGTATCAGAAAGTACACTAATAAATAACGAGACTTTAAAAGCAGCTTATGTTGATACTAAAATTCCAAGTTTAGAAGAATCCGATAATTTATACGATACGATGTTATCACAAGTGGGTCCTTACCGATTTAAATTGTTAACTTGGTATCAAGGTGAACGAGATGCAGGAATAGATACAAAACATTATGGGTTACTTTTGAAAAAATTAATCCGTGAATGGCGCAAAACGCTTAAACAAAATAAATTACCAACTTATATTATTCAGTTACCACAATATAATCATAAGATAGCTAATTCATGGGCTGAAATTCGCGATGCACAACAAAAGTTTGCAGCAACAGAAAATCGGGTTTACTTAGTTACAGCTATGGATGAAGATTCAGCTAACGAGATTCATCCAAGTAGTAAAAGACAATTAGGTTATCGTGTAATCGAATTATATTCTAATTTTGGTAAATTCGATGAAATGCAAACAAGTCCACAATTATCTGAAATTTCAGCTGATGTAAAACAAATGCGTCTTAACTTTTCAAATTGTGAACAACTTGAAACAACAAATGATATTGATTTAAAATGGATCATGCCAGGGGATGTTTTAAAACCTGCAGTGATTGATTTAGGTACAAATGATATCAAGATTCGATTAGAAGAAGAATCAATTGGCTTACAGTATGCATATGCAAATGTAACTTCTGCCGGCTTATGGAACGAAAACCATATTCCAGTTAGTCCTTTTAAAATCTACTTTGATTAATCTTAATAAGTTCTAAATAAAGCAGCCTTACAATTTAAAATTGCAAGGCTGCTTTATTTTAGTTAGTCAATCAAAAAGGCAACTGACTGATATGGAGCTAACGTCATAGCTGTTTCTAATTTGATATCGGTTGGATAATTATTGATGACAGTTGATATTTCCCCGGTAAATGCAGGTAAAGTAATCGTTGTCGTTGTACCATAGAAATTATTTAAAACAATTAAACGTTGATTTTTTAGTATTCTTTGGTAAGCAAAAACTTGAGTATCGTCCATTAAAAGAGGTTGATAATCACCAACAGAGACAATTGGCAGAGTCTTACGTAATTTAATTAGTTGTTGATAGTAATTAAATATTTCGCCGCGTACTAATTCATTTTGAACGTTGACGATAGACTGATTCATTGGCATCAACCATGGTTTTTCAGCTGAGAACCCTGCATACTCAGAGTTATTCCATTGCATGGGAGTACGACTATTATCACGAGATTTTGCTTGAATAATGTCTAAGGCTTCAGTTTCACTGAGTCCTTTCGCTAATAATGTTGGGTAAATGTTTTTGGTTTCAATATCATTATAATCAGATAAATGCTGATATTGAGGATCGCTCATCCCAATTTCTTCTCCCATATAAATAAAAGGCGTTCCACGTAATAAATGAATAGTTGTCGCTAGCATTTCGGCAGATTTTTCACGAAAATGGACGGGATCACCAAAACGATTAATAGCACGAGGCTGATCATGATTATTCCAAAATAAAGCGTTCCAACCATGACCAGCTGTCATACCTAATTGCCAATCATTTAGAATGTTTTTTAAACTCATAAAGTCAAAAGGCATCGTCGTCCATTTATTTCCATGGGTATAGTCAACTTTTAAATGGTGGAAGGTAAAGACCATTGATAACTCGTTGTTTTTGCCTAACGTGTATTCAATACAATTATCGATTGAAGTAGAAGACATTTCACCAACGGTCACAGCATCAGGGTCTTGACCAAAACTAGATTCGTTAAGTTCTTGTAGATATTGATGAACTATTTTTTTATCTGTATACATAAGTCTACTATCAGTACCATAAGGTGCATCAAGTAAATTGACATCTTTACCGATGACATTGATAACGTCGAATCGGAAACCTTTAACACCTTTGTTGCGCCAAAAATTAACAATCTTGGCCATTTCTTTTCGAACTGCTGGATTATGCCAATCTAAGTCTGCTTGAGTTGGGTCGTAGAGATGAAGGTAGTACTTACCCGTATTTCCGAAAGCTTCCCATGCAGGACCACCAAATTTAGAATCCCAATTAGTTGGAAGCGAGCTATCTGGTTTTGCTCCACGAATATAATAGTAAGCCATATATTTTGGATCACCTTTTAGCGCTTTTTGGAACCATTCATGTTCAGTTGATGTATGGTTAAAAACCATATCCATCATGACATCGATGCCTACAGATTTTAGCTTGGTAACAAGTTCATCAAAATCAGCCATAGTACCAAACTTAGGATCAATATGATAATAATCTGAGATATCATAGCCATTATCATTTTGTGGTGATATGAAAAAAGGATTAAACCAAATCATATCAATATTGAGTTGTTTTAAATAAGGTATTTTAGCGATAATCCCTTGTAAATCGCCCAGGCCATCATTGTTACTATCATAAAATGATTTTGGGTAAATTTGATAAATAATTTTATCTTCAAATGTCATCGTTATTCTCCTATTAGTTATATTTTCTTCGTCCGTCGTGCAAAATCAACAAAACTAAAACGATCTGAGCGGTGAATAGCTTCGGTAATCTGAAATAAACGACTATCTTGTAAATAGGTTTCACTTCTTATGACAACAACAGATTCTGTTTTTGGAATGTTTAATAATTTTTGGATAGTTGTATCTGCTGGTTCAACTGTAATTTTTTTAATAGCATAACTGATTTCTAAGCCTAATTTATTTTCAAAATAATCATAAAGCGAATTTTGGGCAACTGCTAAAGGTATCTCAGGTACGATATCTGAAAGTATGTAGTCACGATCAATAACACTGGGTTCATTTTTAACAAGTCGTAGACGTTCAATAAATGTCGCTTTATCGCCAACAACAGACTTAGGTGCAAAACTCTCTATAGGAATAGTTGTGACAAGTAACTGTCTAACTTGTGTTTCCGAATTCATTTGAAGAGACTTATTCAGTTCCTCATATGAAGTAATACCTGAGACGGGAAAAGCGAATCGTTGAATATCTAAAACAAGCGATCCTTTGCCTCGAATTTTTTGAATATAGCCATTGGTTAGTAAATTTTGGAGAGCCTTTCGAATTGTTTCGCGAGAAGTACCGTATAAATGGCTCAATTGAATTTCACTAGGTAGGAATGTTCCTGATGCGTAAATATTATGTGTGATTTTAGTGACAAGATCTTGATAAATACCTAAATGTTTATTTTGGTTCGTCATAATAGTCACCTCCAATGATAAGGTTATTTTAACATAAACATTCTAGTCTATACAAGTATATATAAATGTTAATTTAAAAGAAAAGAAAGCGTTGACATCCTGTATAGACAGGTTTATTATAAGGATAACTTGAAAACGCTTAATCGCTGTAAGCGAATCTAGTTAAATAAATTAAAAAAAATGGGGGAGAGAACAATGTCGATTTTTAAAAGAAAACAAAAGGTAAATGATGATAAGTTTTACGCACCAGCAACTGGGGAGTTAATTGATTTAGAAAATGTGAGCGATTCTGTTTTTGCTCAAAAATTAATGGGTGATGGCTTCGGATTTAAACCAACCGCAGGGGAAATTTATAGTCCAGTATCTGGAACTATAACATTGGTTGCATCAACAAAACATGCTATCGGATTCACGATGGATAATGGACTTGAAATTTTATTACACATGGGTGTTGATACGGTTGATTTAAAAGGTGCACCATTTGATATTAATATTAAAAAAGGTGCTCGTGTTCATGGTGGTGAATTACTTGGGACTATGGATTTAACACAAGTTTCTGAAGCACAATTAGACAATGTTTTAATGGTAGTAATTACAAATACACAAGATAAATTAGACAAATTAACATTATCGGAACCACAACCTTTTGAAGGTGGCACGGAAGTGGGATCTGGTACTGCAAAAGGGGAGGAATAGTTATGGCAAAAGATTACACACAATTAGCTACAGACATTATCAAACAAGTCGGTGGTAAAGAGAATATTAAGAGTTTAATCCATTGTATTACGCGGTTACGATTTTACTTAGTTGATGAAAGTAAAGCAGACGATGAAGTGATTAAAAATTTAACAGGTGTAATTGATGTTCGTCATGCTGTTGGACAATATCAAGTTGTTATTGGACCAGCTGTTACTGATGTCTATGATGCAGTTATTGCACAATTAGGAACATCATACGCAGGTGGCGAGGTCGATGCTGCCGATGATGCACCAGCTGAGGAAAAACCAACAACATTCCGTGGAAAATTGAATGCTGGATTTAATACTTTGATTGGTGTTATCACAGGTTCTATGATGCCAGTAATTGGATTATTGGCTGCTAGTGGTATTTTAAAAGGATTACTTCAAATGGCTGTCGATTTTCGTTGGACAGAAGCCACATCACAGACTTACATTTTCTTATCAGCCATGGGAGATTCAGCATTCTATTTCTTACCTATTATTGTTGGATTCACAGCTGCACAGAAGTTAAAATCTGATCCAATTATTATGGCTATTGTTGGTGGTGTCTTGGTATATCCTTCACTTTTTGGTATTGCAACAGGAACAAAAGTGTTTGGACAACTTTTGGGGATGTCATTAAATACTAACTTATTTGGGATTCCAATTCATATGGTTAACTATACTTACAGTATTTTCCCAATTATTGCTGGAGCATGGTTAGCACATTATGTTGAAAAAGGACTCAAAAAAGTTATTCCACAAGTTTTACGAATGATTTTTGTACCATTGTTAGAAGTTATGATCGTTTCGGCCGCTATTATCATTATTGTTGGACCTATTATTACGTTAATTAGTACAGGTATTTCTATTATTTTAAACACAATTTTAACAGCAAACTACCCAATTGCAGGTTTTGTTATTGGTGGATTATATCAATGTTTAGTTATCTTTGGTTTACATTGGGCAGTTGTTCCTTTAATCGCAAACGATATTGCTTCAAAAGGCTACAGCTACTTAAATGCAATTGTTTCAATTACAATGGTAGCTCAAGGTGCTGCTGTAATGGCAGTTATGATTAAATCAAAAATGGCTAACATTAAAGAATTATCTGGTGGTGCAGTTATTGCAGCATTCAGTGGTATTACAGAACCAGCTATTTATGGGATTACCTTAAAATATGGGCGTGTCTTCTTAGCAGCTAATATTGGTGGTGCAGTTGGTGGATTAGTAGCCGGACTATTAAACGTTAATATGTACGGATTTACTGGTTCATTAATCGGATTCCCTTCATTCTTTACACCTTTAAAGTTTGGTGGAGGAATGAGTAACGAAATTAACTTTTGGATTGCATCAATTGTTACAATAATCGTAGCATTTGGTTGTACTTGGGTCTTTGGATTTAAAGATTCCGATGTACTTGCTGAAAAAGAAGTTAACCGTCGTAAAACAATTGGTAAAGATGCATAGAATTGTAAATTAACTAAAATGTTTATGTGATTATATAAAAATGTCAAAGGGATATTTATCTCTTTGACATTTTTTTTGTAACAGATAAATTATTTGACTATCTAAGTTTACAAGTGTAAACTAAAAATATAAATTAATGGAGGCGGTATAAATGGATCACAAAGATATGAAAGAAATGGATCACATGAATATGAATCATAAGGATATGAAAAATATGGACCACATGAGTATGGATCACATGGATATGGAAGGAATGGACCACGATCAAATGAACATGGGTGGGCACATGATGCATATGGGAAATCTAAAATTGAAATTCTGGATTTCTTTAGTTTTAGCAATTCCTATTGTTTTAATGACACCTATGATGGGGATTAACTTACCCTTACAGTTTACTTTCCCTGGATCTGATTGGGTTGTAGCACTTATTGGTACTGGATTATTTTTCTATGGCGGTAAAACATTTTTAGATAGTGCAAAGATGGAGCTTGCAGATAAAAAGCCAGCAATGATGACCTTAATCGCAATGGGTATTAGTGTGGCATACTTGTATAGCTTATATGCTGTTGTGATGAATAATCTTGTAGATCCAAGTCATCATGTTATGGATTTCTTCTGGGAGTTAGCAACGTTAATTGTCATTATGTTGTTAGGTCATTGGATTGAAATGAACGCTGTTATGTCAGCAGGAGATGCTGTTCAAAAATTAGCACAACTCTTACCTAAACAAGCACATATCGTTAGAGAAAATAAAAAAATTGAAGATGTTGATTTAACAAATGTTCATGTTGGAGATATTCTGTTAGTTAAAGGAAATGAAACGATTCCAGCTGATGGAACAATTATTTCTGGTAAAACAAGCGTCGATGAAGCTATGATAACTGGTGAATCGAAACAAGTTGAAAAAGTAGTAGATGATGAAGTCGTTGGTGGATCAGTTAATGGTAATGGAGAAATCCAAATGACTGTAACGGGAACTGGTGAAACAGGTTACTTAGCTCAAGTTGTTAAATTAGTCACAAAAGCGCAGTCAGAAAAATCAGATACGGAAACGTTAGCTGATAAAGTTGCGGGATATTTATTTTATGCTGCCATGACTGTTGGTATTTTAGCATTCATTGTATGGTTAATTACAGGGACATTTAGTCAGGCATTATCAATTCTTGTAACTGTTCTAGTGATTGCTTGTCCACATGCTTTAGGTTTAGCCATTCCATTAGTTGTTGCGAGAAGTACTTCTTTATCAGCTAAAAATGGCTTATTAATCAAAAATAGAAATGCGCTAGAAGTTGCACACACAATTGACACATTACTTGTTGATAAAACAGGAACTTTAACTGAAGGTCATTTCGTGGTAACCGGATATAAAACATTTACTGATCAGTTTTCTGAATCAGAAATTATCGGATTGATGGCGTCGTTAGAACGTGGATCGACACATCCTTTGGGTAAAGGAATCATTCAAAAAGCAGAAGATTTAAAAATTGAGATTCCAACTGCAAGTGAAACACAACAAATTAATGGTGTTGGATTAGAAGGACATATTAACGATGATGCATTCAAAATTGTTTCTGAAGCTTATGTTAATAAACAACAGTTATTAACGGATGAAATGGCTTCTGACAACGAAGGAGATTCAATTAGTTATTTAATTCAAAATGAAAAAGTGATTGGGTATGTTGCTCAAGGGGATCAAATTAAACCAGAATCATTTGGTTTAGTCGAAAAATTAGAAAAAATGAATATCAAAGTGATTATGTTAACTGGTGATAATCAACAAGCTGCTGATAAAGTTGGTGCAAAACTAGGTATTGTAGATGTTCGTGCTAACTTAATGCCTGAAGATAAGGCTAAAATTGTTAGTCAGTTAGAGGGCGAAGGACATAACGTTATCATGGTTGGTGACGGTATTAATGATGCGCCTAGTTTAGCAAGTGCAACAATAGGGATGGCAATTGGTTCAGGTACGGATGTTGCTGTCGACTCTGCAGACGTTATATTAGTTAAAAGTAATCCGATGGATATCATAAAATTTTTGAAATTAAGTCGAAACACAAGATTGAAAATGATTCAAAATCTTTGGTGGGGTGCAGGTTATAATATTATTGCATTACCATTGGCTGCCGGCGTTTTAGCACCAATTGGCTTTATTTTAAGTCCATTAGTGGGTGCAGTTGTGATGTCGTTAAGTACAATTGTTGTTGCAATTAATGCAATGATGTTACACGATTAAGAGATAAAAAAATACCACCGTTGATAGTAGTTATCAATGGTGGTATTTTTTAATTTAATCTTTAAAATTGTCGTTTTCAACATCTGATAAGAAGGTACTTAAATGATCAAAGTAAACAGGAGCGTTATCGATCATATGATGATGACCACCCTCAGGAGTTGTTTCAAGACGAGCATGTGGAATTGTTTCTGACATTCTTTTAGCTGTTGCTAAAGGCATTGTTTCATGTTCGCCAAATGTGATTAATGTTGGGACAGTAATATTTTTAATGCGGTCACGAGTAGACCAGTCTTTTAATTTACCAGTCACAACGAATTCATTGTTACCTTGGAAGTAATTATAAACGGGTTCAGCCATTGTGCTTACTAAATGAGAAATTTGGGCTGGCTTTTTACGATCAACATAGCCGTCATTTAAAATATCGACATAACCTTGGTAACGGTCATTATCAAGATCGTTATTTTTTTCACATTCTTGCATGTAGGCAAGCGCATCAGCATCCAATTCTTTAGCACGAATAGCATTAACGTTTGCTAAATATTCGTTAATATCATCAGTCATACTTGAGATAATAGCACCTTTTAAATGGTCACCATATTTTAAGGCGTATTCTTGAACAAGAGCACCACCCCATGATTGACCAATTAGGTAGAAGTTATCTAAACCTAATTTAATACGGACTTCTTCAACTTCATCAATGAAGTAATCAATATTAAGAAATTTATCAACATTTTCTTGTTTAGTAAAATCTGGTTGATCAGAATACCATGAACCGAGTTGGTCATACATTGAAACCTGAACGCCAAGAGGTGCTAATTTTTCAGCAAAATTTTCGTAATATTCATGTGTACCACCAGGCCCACCATGTAGACAAAGTAGTTGGATATCACCTTGTCCTTCAGTATGAGTCCAGAGATGATAACCATTATCTAACGTAATAATTTTCGTTCCGTATGCCATATTAATCCACCTAATTTCTTAAGAATAGATTAATCATAGCACTTTTATGATTATTTACCAGAATGAAAGTGAGGATGGTATTTTTTTAAGAGTGTTAGTTGCATATTTTAGTGAGTTAGCTTAAAGTTATGTTAACTAATAAAATTAAAAGGTTAACGGTGTAAAATGAAAACTAAAGACAGTATTCTAAAAATATTAGCTGGACAACAAGATACTATTATTTCGGGAGAACTATTGGCTGAAAAACTTGGCGTTTCGAGAACTGCTATTTGGATGGCTATTAAGAGTTTACAAGAGCAGGGTTTTGACATTAAGACGATTCCACAAAAAGGATATAGTCTAAATGATGGTAATCAGTTGAACGCACAACTAATTCAATCTTATTTAACAACTGACATGATGCAAATTGAATTATTTGATGAAGTGACATCTACCAATGTATTGGCGAAAGAGCGTTCAAGCCAGCCCGATATACAGGGTCCACTGTTAATAGTGGCCAATAGTCAAACAGCAGGATATGGTCGATTTGGTCGAACATTTGAATCACCAGAAGAGACTGGGATTTATATCAGTTATTTATTGAGAATTGATCAACCTATCAAAGATGTTGGTCAGCTAACGACAGCAACTGCCATGGCGGTTAGTTATGCTTTAGAAAATAAATTGAAAATTCAACCACAAATAAAGTGGGTGAATGATATTTATTATCAAAATAAAAAAGTCTGCGGGATTTTAACGGAGGCTGTCACAGATTTTGAAACGCAGCAAGTGACAAGCTTAGTTATAGGGATTGGGCTAGATTTTAAAACAGACCTTAAAAAATTATCTCCAGAGTTACAAGATAAAGTGGGTTCATTAATTGATGAATCGAATAATGTCACACGGAATGAGTTGATTGCTGAAATTACCAATCAATTTATCCAAATCTATCAGAATTACCAAAATGGTGACTTCATGAATGATTATCGTAAACGGTCACTAGTTATTGGACAGACAGTTACTTTAAAAAGTGGTCATCAAGAAATTATTGGTACAGTTGAAACAATTAAAGATGATGGACAGTTGGTATTGAGAGATAAAAATGGGCAAATAACGACTTATATGGCTGGTGAAATTACAAAGGTGAATGTGGAAGGCTTAACAAATGGGACAAAATAAACAGTTAAAACAATTAATTATAGCAGCAGAGTTAGCAGCCGTTTTGGGTGTTTTATCCCAGTTAACCATTCCATTGGGGCCAATCCCGTTAACGTTACAAACCATTTTTATCGGATTATTATCGAGTTTGAGACCGGTTCAAGAAGGATTAAAAGCGGTGGGCATTTATCTCCTATTAGGATTAATAGGAATCCCAGTTTTTGCTGGATTTCATTCGGGACTTTTTTCTTTAATTGGACCAACAGGTGGTTATTTATTTGGTTTTTTAGCCTATATTATCTTAACGGGGCTGTTTTTAAAATGGTATGGTAATGGTCGTTGGCAGTTGTACATGGGGAATTTATTAGGTGCTAGTGTGCAATTAGTTTTAGGAGCAATCTGGTTAATGGTTTACCAACAAACCTCGATGCAACAAGCATTTTTAATAGGTATTTTACCATTTTTGATTGTTGGATTTATTAAAGTTATTTTTGTGTGCGAATTGTCTCATTACTTAATACGTAGATATTGATAAATAAAAAAAGAAAATCATCAATAATTTTTTTGATGATTTTCTTTTTTATTTAGAATAATGATACTGTACTAACAGATTGATAAGGAATTTTAAGACGCGAATTAGCTAAGTTAATAGTATAACTATCTGAATCGTTATTTCGTAAAGTCATCCCAAAATCTGTTGCGTAAATGATTAATTCAATCTGATGACCTTCCTTAATGTGATAGGCAGTTGGTTGTAAATCAAAATCTACTGTGTTGAAAGTTCCTGGAAGGACAGAATCATTTTGATAACGATTTGTCCTATTTTGTAAATTGATATGACCTTTGGAAATCATTTTCCAAGGAGTTTTTGTGGGATTTTTAGTAAATTCAACCAAATCATCTTCACGCCAATGAAATCCCATATCTAAAGATTTTCGTTTGAGAATGGATGGCACGGGGGTGAGTCTATTTTCTTCACCATAATCGATAAGCATGCAACTAATGAGCCCTTTTGTTTGTAGTGCTGCAACAGACAATTTTATGTGAGCAGAACCGGAAATAAACAGCGGTTCTGTTAATGGTTCTGAGATTAATTGGATTCTATTTTTAGCCATTTCTGTTTCTTTAGTTGAAACTAAAGCTTGATTCCAAAGATGATTATCTCTGACGTAGTTGTTAAAAAGGTCAGTTGGTAAGTTATCTTTGAAAGTAGCAAATTGGTGAGCATCTGATGTGACTGATTGTGTTAATTTATTTTGTTGGAAATGATAGGATTGGGTAGGAGAATCCGGGTCTGCCCAATCATCATAAGTGTGCCACGTTTCAGCTTCTAGGTTATCTTGTATGGTGACATTGGGAATAAGTGTCTCAGCACCATTTTCGATATTATAAAGTTGATTTGATAACCATAAATTCATCATATCAGTGAAATCTAATGAGCGAAAGTTATTGATATAGATATGTTTACCTTGGTGTAAGAATAATTTTTTAACAATAGGTAAAGGACGTAATGCTTGCCAAAGTTGTTCAACTTGGCGAGGTTTGACGTTCCAATCATTTAAACCATGGACCATAACAATATTTGCTTTGATATTTTTAGTTTGGTTTAAATAATTACGTTCATCCCAAAATTTATTGTAATTACCAGATGCACGGTCTTGTCCTATAGATAATCGATTCATAACTTTGTCAAAGTAGTCTTGAATATTAGCGTAGTCGGCGGCATCTTTTTGGCGACTTAAACAAAGCGCAGCTAAAACATCTGCATCTTCACCTTGGCAAGCTTCAGGCGCGACGACTAGTCCATTTTCACGATAATAATCATACCAACTTGAAATAGCGGCTTCAGAAATGATTGTTTTTAAGCCGGATACACCAGTTGTTGCAGCTGCAGTAGCAAGCGTACCAAGGTAAGATTTACCAGTCATAGCAACGTTACCATTACTCCAAGTGGCTTTAATTGATCGATTATCGAGTTTATTTGTGAATGCTTGCCGATGTCCCGTTAGCCATTCAATAATGGCGACGGTTGATACCGTTTCTTCAACACTCCCACAAGTACGAATACCATCTGATTCTCGAGTACCAATACCAGCTGCATAGACGATTGCAAATCCTCTAGCTAGCATGTAATCGTTGAATGTATACGAAGATTCACGGCTAAAGGTTTGCTCAGTTTCTGTTGATTCTGAGAGGATTGATCGTGGTTCGGGTAAGTTGGATTTCTGATAGTTATAGGTGATATCAGATTCAGTTAATTCAGTAACTGGTTTTTCGGTAAGCGGGATATCAACGTTGCGCATTAATTCAGAATCATCATTTGTGCCTTGATTGTAAGGACTTGCTGTATAAAGAATAGGTACTTTTAGTCCGGATGTAACTAGTGGTCTTAAAATTTCTGTTTTTAATAAATCACGTTGACCATCTTGGTCAGTATCTAATGGGGCTTCAACGTAGACGACTTCACGAATCAGTTTAGTTGTATCAAAAACAGGTTGCGCTTTTCCATTGAAAAATAAAGGTTTCGCATCTTTATAAAATGAAACAAAGTACCCTTTATTTGCTAGTGTATCTGTGAAGACTTGGCCATTTTTGGTATGTGTTGTCAGTAAGAGATACCATGCGGACCAAAAATCATTAACGGATTCAATAATTTCAATAGAAGGTAACTGAATTTTAGCCATTGCCGTAAATGGGTCATCAATTTTGAAATCGACATCGACTTCAAATTCTAGTAACTGTAATGCAACATTATAAAAGATAACAGGTGTTAATTCCTTTTTTGTAGTAAAAAATTCATAAACAGAAATGGATTCTGTCGCTAATAAGGACATCATTTTTTGTTGTTTCGCACCGATTGTTTGATAGTCGATGAGAATTTTATTGAGTAATTGTTCAAATAAATGTGTAGGATTGGTTTCGGAGGCTATATACAAATTAATAGCTTTAAGTTCTTTTATTTGTGTCTCAAAAGTAGGTGTATAGTTAGCAAATTGATTATTTTTCATAAGTCAAAAACTTCCTTTCAGAATTGAGTAAGACACTGGGTTAAGTATAGCTTAAATGTAAAGTTGGTTGAAATGATACGTCTTTATTGACAAAAAATAAGTAACTAGGTAAAGTTAATCACATTAAGGTAACTAAAAAAGGAGAGTGTCTAAAGTGAGAAGGAAAATTGCGGTAGTTTTAAGTATCATGTTTATAGGGGTGCTAGCTGCTTGTTCAAAAACAGCGACGAAAGACGATAACATATTAAAAGTGGCTGTAACTGATCAATTAGGCACTTTAGATTCTACTAAATACAGTGATACATTTAGTGTTGAAGCAATACAAAACGTTTATGAAGGATTGTATACGTATAATCAAAAAAATAAACCAGTGTTAGCTGCAGCAAAAAGTGTGACGGTTAACAAAGCAAAAACAGTTTACACCTATAAATTAAGAGCTGAGAACTGGTCAAATGGGACTCCTGTTACAGCAAATGACTTTGTTTACGCTTGGCAAAAACTAGCAAATCCTAAAACAGCATCACCTAATTCACAACGAATTGATATTATTAAAAATGGGTTTGCTATCCGAAATGGCAAGATGGCCGTTGATAAGTTAGGTGTTAAAGCGCTGAATAAAACAACATTAGAAGTTACTCTGGCACAACCAATTAGCTATTTACCAGAAGTATTAACGGGTGCACCATTTGTACCTCAAAATGAAGCTTACGTTAAAAAACAAGGTAGTCAATATGCAACGGATTCACAACATATGATTGTGAATGGTCCTTATAAATTAACTGATTGGGAAGGAACTAATAACAAATGGTCATATGTTAAAAATACCAGTTATTGGAACGCTAAATCAGTTAAGTTAGCTAAAGTTGACGTTCAAGTTGTTAAAGATGGTGCAACTGCTGGCAAGTTATATCAAACAGGGAAGATTGATTTCTCAATGTTAGCAAATGATTATGTTAAACAATATAAGAATGAAAAAGGGTTCGCAACACGTAAAACACCAATGATTGGTTATTTAGGTTTTAATACTAAGCGTGAGGCAACTGGTAATAAACATATTCGTAAAGCAATTGCGCTAGGATTTAATAAAAAATTATTAGCTAGCAAAATTCTTAATGATGGTTCATCTGCATTAAATGGAATCGTCCCAGCTAAATTTGTGTCAAATCCGATTAATGGGGAAGATTACCGTAAAGAAGCAGGAGACTTGCTTGCTTTTAATAAAAAAGAAGCTAAAGCAGAATGGGAAAAAGGACTTAAAGAGATCGGTAAGAAGGACTTAACAATTGAAATATTGGGTTCTGATACGCCAGAAGCTAAACAAGTGATTGAATACTTGCAAGCGCAGTTAGAGAGTAACTTACCTGGATTAAAAATTAACGCACGTAATATTCCAATTAAATCGCGATTAGCAGCAACAACGGCTTACCAATTTGATATCGTTTATGGGACATGGACACCAGATTATGCTGATCCAATTAACTTTATTAATGATGGTGGCGCTTATCATTTAAATACCGATTACAAAAATGCACAATATTTAAAAGATATCGATCAGTCTAAAAATGAATTTGCAACAAATCCAACGAAACGTTGGAATAGCTTGATTGATGCTGAAAAGCAATTGGTCGAAGAAGATGCTTATACAGTACCTGTTTTCCAAGGTGCAATGGCCTACTTATTGAACCCAGATGCATCCGGATTACACATTAACCCATATGGAACGACATTATTTTATCGTGACATGTCTATTAAGTAGATAATAGTTAGCTGTTTCAAAGCTTTATAAAGTTAAAATAAGATAGATTAAAGTCTGGCCTTTGGTCGGACTTTTTTTGTTGTAAAATGTTAAACTGGTGGAAGTGTATTAATAATAAATGAGGTGTGAACCCATGAAAAAGTTACTTCAGAAGAACATTATTTTAATTCTAACGATTATTATCGGTGGCATACTCGTAATAGGTGTTAAATTTGATCAAGCACTGTATTCAGATACGATTGTTAAAATAACACAGGTTAAGGATGAAAAAACTGAAAAAGTAACAGATGAATTTGAAAATAAAGATACACAGACTAAACAAAAATTATTTGGAACTGTGATGAATGGTAAGTATAAAGGGCAAAAAATAAGACTACCAAATACATATTCTTCATCTCGCGCAAATGATCAAAAATACCAGAAAAATGATCAAGTATTTGTAACGATTAATCCTCATAAAAGTGGATTAACTGGTATTATTGATGGGTTCAAACGAGATGTCGTCGTGGCCATATTAATTTGGATTGCCGTTAGTATGCTGGTAGGATTTATGCAGTTTAGTGGCATGATTGCTGTATTAAGTATCGTCTTAAATATGATTATTTTCTTTTTAGCCATTAAATTTGAAATATTCGTTAATA
Organism: Dellaglioa sp. CoH-57-MRSF-17; assembly: GCF_056782015.1. The sequence continues at coordinate 271,314 of NZ_JBXAXY010000001.1, forward strand.
TTACGAACTTCTTTTGGATTTTCGCAGGTATTGCTCTAATATTTGCAGTACTGACCTTGAGTTTGGTAATTGGCTTTAATCGACAGATGCTGGTCACGTTATTGGCAACTTTGACGGGAACTAGTTTATCGTTAATCATTAGTGTCATTATTTTAAAACTGACAAATGATCAAGGGATGCATTACGAAGCTCTATCTTATGCAACGCAAGCGCCAAAGGAACTATTCCTTGCTGCCACACTACTAGGTTCTCTAGGGGCTGTCATGGATGAATCGACAGATATCGTTGCAACACTATTTCAATTAAAAAAAGAACAACCAACTATTTCATCGAAAGAACTTTTTAAATCTGGACGTGAGGTTGGACAATCGATTATGGGACCATTAATTAACGTCTTATTCTTAATTTTTATTGCTGACATTTTCCCACTTGCCGTTTTGTACTTTAGAACGACCAATACAATTGGCTATACTTTTTCATGGACCATGGCTTTAGGAGTTGTCCAAACATTAATCAGCGGTATTGGGATTGTCATTGCGATACCTGTCGCAAGTTTTTTTGCAAGTCGATTAATCAAAGGGGATGACACATTATGATTACAATTGGTTGGTTAAGTGCCATTTTATTTGTCTTAATGGTCATTGTTGGAGGAATGAATGGTGTTCGTTCATTTTTAAGCTTATTTTTTAATTTTATCATGTTATTTTTTACGATTATTTTAATTACGGGAGGATTTCCGCCGGTAGCAGTGACCCTAATTAATGGCATTATTATTTTAGCTATTACGATTTTTCTTGGTGATGATAATGTGCAAGTTACTGAAACTGCTTTTTATGCTTCGTTAATTGTTCTGGTTATTCTCGTTCTTTTGATTATTCCAGTTGAACATTTTGCTGCAGTTCAAGGTTTTGGTGCAGAAGATAGTGAAGAAATAGAAGCATTTTCGTTATTAGTAGGCGCTAATTTTATGCAAATAGCGATTTCAACAGCTATTTTTAGTACTTTAGGCGCAATTGCTGAAGGTGCGATTGCAATTTCGGCTGGCTTAAATGAGATTATTGAACAAACACCAACAATTGATTTAAAAAAGTTATACGCAGCTGGTATTAGTATTGGTAAACATATTATTGGAACAACGTTTAATACACTATTTTTTGGTTTCTTTGGTGGCTTTTTAGCGCTATTTATTTTATTAGTACAGACGCATGCTACATTCGCAGATATTATAAATGATAAAATTTTTGTTGCAGAATTAATAATGATTTTATTTTCTATTATAGGTGTTATTCTAGCGGTTCCAATTACAGCATGGGTTTTAATTCAAAAATTAAAAATAAAAAAATAATTGAAATGAGTTTATGGTTATGTGTATAATTAAGAGATACTAATATAGGGGGATTTAAAATTGAATTATAAAAATTATATTGCTGAATTTATCGGCACATTTTTCTTGGTATTATTTGGTACAGGGGCAGTTACGTTAGGTAACGGTAGCCCACTTGTTATTGCACTTGCATTTGGTTTAGCTATTACATTGATGGTTTATGCTATTGGACCTGTTTCAGGTGCACACATCAATCCTGCTGTTTCATTAGCAATGTACATCAACAAGCGCATGTCATTGACTGATATGGTTGCTTACTGGGTTAGTCAAATCTTAGGTGCGATTGTAGCATCTAGCGTGGTTAAGATGATTATTTCATCAATGACAGATACATCAAAAGTTGCTGATGGTTTTGGTTCAAATAGTTATGCAACAATTCCTGGTGGTATGGCATTTTTCGTTGAAGCCTTATTCGCATTCTTATTCATCTTTATTATTTTGATGGTTACGAGTGAAAAATTTGGTAACAGTAATATTGCTGGCTTTGTGATTGGTTTAACATTAACAGTACTTATCTTTGTTGGTTTACCACTTACAGGGGTTTCAGTTAACCCTGCTCGTAGTATTGGACCTGCACTTTATGCCGGTGGCGATGCACTTTCACAACTTTGGGTATTTATTCTTGCACCATTAGTTGGTGGTGCTATTGCAGCATTCGCAGCAAAATATATTTTTAACAGTGAAGAAGCTTAATTTAATTAAGTGAATCATAAGCAGTGAATTCCGAGAGGGAATTTGCTGCTTTTTATTTTTAATGTATGTTATGGTTAATATAGATAGTGACAAGTGAGAGGAGAAATAATGGCATTTTTAGGAACGATTTGTTTAGTATTAGTGGCAACATCAATTGCGGGTCATGTCAGCACACGAATTGGTGTTCCTAGTGTTATCGGGCAATTATTAGTTGGTGTTTTACTTGGACCAGCAATGTTGAATTGGGTCCATTCAGATCATTTATTTGCGATGTTCGCAGAAATTGGTGTGATTATTTTAATGTTTATGGCGGGATTAGAAAGTGATTTAGATCTACTTAAAAAGTATTTAAAACCGGCCTTATCAGTTGCGACTTTAGGTGTTGTCTTCCCTATCTTAGTTGTCTATTACTTTGGTCGAATTTATAATTTTGGATTTGAATCGGCTTTATTTTTAGGTGTTATCTTTGCGGCAACGTCAGTTAGTATTTCCGTCGAAGTCTTGAAAGAATTAAAACGATTAGATTCAAAAGAAGGTGCAACAATCCTAGGTGCGGCCGTTGTGGATGATATCTTAGCTGTTGTTATTTTAAGTGTATTAGTTAGTGTATTTGGTAATATTACAAGTACCGGTGATAGCGCACAAGCTAACATTTGGATTGGCTTCTTATTAGAATTTGTTTACTTCATTGGTATTTTAATCCTATTCAAGTGGGTGGCGCCTTTCTTGATGAGATTAAGTGAACGATTATTAGTTGGCTCATCGATTACGATTATGTCACTGGTTATCTGTCTAGGTATGGCCTACTTAGCTGACTTAGTGGGGTTAAGTGCTGTTGTTGGTGCCTTTTTTGCAGGAATTGCAGTGGCACAAACACCGTATAAAAAAGAAATTGATGCCAATATTGAACCAATTGGTTATGCAGTCTTTATTCCAATGTTTTTCACGAGTATTGGATTAAGCATGTCATTTGATGGATTTATGAAAAATATTTGGTTTATCGTTATTTTAACGATTTTGGCCGTCCTCACAAAATTACTAGGTGGTGGATTAGGTGCTAGGTTACTTGGATTTGATTTAAATAGTGCATATGTAATCGGTGCGGGGATGATTTCTCGTGGCGAAATGGCTTTGATTATTGTCCAAATTGGGTATACCGCACACTTGTTGTCGACGGAATACTATTCGGCAGTTATCATGGTAATTATTATTTCAACTATCGTAGCACCGTTTATGTTAAAACATGCGATTGGTCGACAAAATAAAATTGAATTGAAGAAATAGTTGAACTGTTGAGGAACTAGCCTAGTGCTAATTTTTCAACAGTTTTTTATTTTTAAATGGTTACTAAATATCGCTATTCTGGCGTATTCATTTTATAATGAATTAAATAACTTCAAATGAAGAAGGTGGAATAATGAAACAATTATTGATTGCACAAGATTTATCTAGTGTTGGTGGTGTTTCATTAGGGATTGCGGTTCCTGTTTTAGCTAGTTATCAACAACGGACGACAATATTGCCAACAATGTTATTAAGTAGTCATACAGGTGGATTTGGAGTACCAATGAAGGTAGACATCTCACCATTTATAAAAGCTTTTGAAGAACACTGGGCAACTATTCCAGTTCAATTTACGGGCGCATATTTGGGCTATCTAGGGACGGCAGAAAGTATTAAAATGATGGGGATTCTACTAGATAGGTTATCTGATGATAAAGCACTCACCGTTATTGATCCAGTTATGGCTGATCACGGCACGTTATATTCAGGACTGACAAACGACTATGTAGAAGAATTAAGCATGTTATGTTTAACGCAAGCAGATTTAATTTTACCCAATTTAACAGAGGCTTACTTATTGGCAGACTGTAATTATCAGGAAAATCCTAGCGAGGCAGAAATTAAAAAGTTACTAACACGTTTATTAAAGAAATTAAATTTAAAAGCGGTTATAATTACAGGAGTTACAAACCAGAAAAATCAAATTGGTGTTGTTTTTCTAACAAAAGAAGGCGAATCAGGTTGGGTATTAAAAGAACAACGTGAGAATCATTATTTTGGGACAGGAGACTTGCTAGCAAGCTGCGTAGTGGGTGAGTTAATGAATGGTCATTCACTAAGGGAAGCATTGGAATTTGCAGTAGAAGTAACATGGAAAGCGATGAGTAATTCTGATAATGAAGGACTTGATCAAAGGTTAGGGGTTAATTTTATGAGTATTTTACCCGATATTAACGATAGAATGGAAAAATAAAATGAGAAATGAAAGATTAAGAAGCATTATTTTAGCGGGATTATTTGCGGCAATTATTTATATAGGTATCTCAGTTTTTAGAATACCAATCCCAGCTATGGTGGGAAAACCATTTATTCATTTCGGTAATTCACTAGCAGCATTGGCCGTGATTTTTTTAGGGTTTAGTTATGGCACAATTGCAGGAGCGATTGGTCTGGGATTATTTGATATTTTGAATGGTTATGCAGATACGTCATATTTTACTGTACTAGAAGTAGTGGTTATTGCATTACTAATTACGGTTGTTACGAAAGGATTAAAAAATTATCATGGTAAATATTGGATTATCATTATTGCTGCAACGGCAGGAATTGGTAAAATAGGAACATCATATTTAGTTTCGATTGGTGAAGCAATGATTAAAGGTGTTAGTTTTAATGTCGCCGCTGTTCAGGCGTTTTTAAGTTTACCTGCAACTGTTGTTAATTCAATCTCGACAATTATCATTGTTAGTTTATTATACGTACCCATTAAGCGATTGATGGTAAGGTTTAATCGGTAAAAAAGTCCAAATAAAAAAGGGTTGATGTGCGTGAGCTCACATTTACCCTCTATACAAATTGTCCAGATTGAACATATTTCATTTCTGTTGATAAGTTGGAAACGGCTGTTTCGATTGTTACCCCAGAACCTGAAATGGCTGGATTATTTTTTGAACTAGCAATAAAGATTTGTTTTTCAGTGTCTAAAGAAATCGTATACCAGTTTTTACTAAATGTTCCAAATTTCATAAGTGTGTATCCTCCGTATTTCTATATCTTACTACCATGAAAGCGCATTCTACTTTCTTTAGTAGAAGCTTAGTATAGTACGTACATAAAATGAATGCAAGTCATTTGTTTTATATTAACCAAAAATTTTTTAAATAATATGAAGAAGTCTAAAAACGATAAAGGGATGATTTAATGCAAAAACGAATATTCGTGATCACGGGTGCTCCGGGAACAGGTAAAACGACGATTAGAGACTATCTAACCAAGCAATTTGATGCCAAAAAGGTGATTACTCACACAACTAGGCAACCAAGAGTTAATGAAAAAAATGGTCGCGATTATTATTTTGAATCCGATGAAACTTTTTTTAATTTTCATTATTTAGAACATGTTGAGTATGATCGCCATTACTATGGTTCATCAAGAGAAGCGATAGATGCTGCTTGGTCAGAGGCAAAAAATGCGACAATTGTACTCGATACGGCAGGTGCCATCACGTATTCAAAAGAATTACCAAAAGAAACAGTTGTCTTATATTTGTCTGTATCGGATAATCAGATATTACAAGATCGGTTAATTAAACGGGGAGATACGATTCGAAATCGAAGTTTACGCTTAGATTCTGGTGAAGCAAAACGAGACATGAAACTTCCAGCAGATCTTGAAGGTATAGCACATGTCATTATTAATGACGATTTAGTTGACGCAAAGAAACAGATTGATCAGTTAATTCAATCATTAGGTTAAGAGTGATTGCTTTTTTTAGTTGATATGGTATTCTTCTTAAAGAGTAACCATTATTATTTAGAAATGGAGATAAGCCTTTTGACTGAATTAATTGATGATGCATTGCATATACTAAAAGAAAATAAATATAAAATTACGAAACAAAGAAAAAGTTTATTAACGTATTTAAGTCAGTATGAGGAAGCTTATGTTGACGTTACAGTTGTGGATGACTATATGAGAAATAAATATCCAGGGATGAGTCATAATACAATTTATCGAAATATCAAAGAATTTAAAGAAATGGGTCTTGTTGAGCAACGGATGAATGGTGAACGAGCCTGTGTAAAATATCAATGTGATTTTAGTCACAAACATCACCATCATTTTATTTGTACTTCTTGTAGTAAGGTGGTTGAACTTGATAGCTGTCCGCTAGATTATTTTGTAAAACAGTTACCAGGTTACAAAATAGAAGAACATAAATTTGAATTACATGGGATTTGTGATGAATGCCAAAAAAAATTATCGAAAAATTAAGTTTATCTTCGAATAAACTTCAATAACAAATGGTTTAATGGAAAAAGTACAAAATTGGAGTGAGAGTTAATGGCATATAGAACGCCACCATTTATAACACCTTTTGCAATTGTTTCTATCGTACTTGCATTGGGCGCAACTAACGTTGTTGTTAACAAAACAACGAATACAAACGAAGGAGCAACAGTTTCTTCAGTAGCTTCATCACCGTCGGAAACTAAACCTAAAGTAGACGATAATTCGAGTTCCAAAGAAGTAAGTTCATCTTCTGAGACGAGTTCTTCTGATTCGTCCTCTTCATCAGAAAGTTCAAAAGATGAGTCTAGTAGTTCAAGTGCTGCCGATGAAACATCAAACAAATCAGCAAGTACAAGTGCCGATAATACAACGGATGATAAGAGCGCGGAAACAAGTACCGATGACACAACTGATACAAGTACAGATACTGATACAAATGCGGATAAAGCTAGCTCGGCAACAAGCACAAGTAGTAGCGTGAAGAATACTAAAACGGTAACGACTGACAAAGCCAAAGCCAGTGCAGAAACGACAAATACAGACTAAGGATTAGGAGGTAAATAAATGTTTAGTTTACTAGATTTAGCAAACCATTATTTAGGGTTTATTAATGTTAATTTAAAATTAAAAAATAGAATTTATACTGTTTTAGGCTTTCTTGGTAATTGGTATTTATTGTATATCGCATCACGATATTTCATAAATGGTTATTATGTTAGAGGTAGTTTGTTTATTCTTGCTTTTTTTGTTTTATTATATTTTATTGTTTTAAATGTTATTCATTATTTTACAAATAAAACAACTAAATTTGATCCTTCACCGAAAATTGAAAAATTGTTGGGCGGACCGCCTAAGGAAGAAATTGAAGGAGATAAACGTCGCCGAATGCAACCAGGTTATGTTCAAACGAATGGCCTATTTGATTCTAAAATGCTGATGCCAGCGACACTTAGGACAAATAGAAACGAAAAAGTAAGTATTCAAAAAATTGCTGATCAAATGAAGCAAGTTAAGTATTCAGATTTTGATTATGATGGATTGTCAGATGATGCTATTATAAAAGAAATTCAGAAAACAGGAAAACCAGTGTCAGAGTTAGCACAGCCCGTTGCTTTTCCATTTTTTGAATTAAAAATAGAAGACGAAAAAATGAATGTTTACGCTGGAATGAATCAGATTGATAAACAATTGATTGGTCGCCTAACCCATGTTGGTTTATCTGATATTGAAACGGCTAAAGAACAATATGATATTTACTTAGCAACAGCAACTATTTATGGTGGTAATCAGAAGGTTGCTGGTCGATCATCAGTTATTGAAGAATCACATAAATTTCACGTTAAAGTTCAAATTGCCTATAAAGAAAAAGAAAATTAGTAAAAAAGTGATAGCAAATAACTACATTGCTATCACTTTTTTTGTGATTATATGGTACATTTAAAAAAGACTGCAATTAAACATCCATTTGGTAGTATAATTAAAGTATCACAAAAAAGAATAAAAGAGTTAAGAGAAGGGGATTGAGAGTATGGCAATGATCGAATTTAAAAATGTGGAGAAATATTACGATAAATTTCACGCATTGAAGAATATCAATTTAAAAGTTGAAGCAGGCGAAGTCGTCGTTATTATCGGGCCATCTGGTTCTGGAAAAAGTACATTAATCAGAACTATCAATGGTTTAGAGCAAGTTAACGAGGGGCAACTATTAGTTGATAATTTTGATTTAGCAGATAAGAAAACGAATATTGATAAAATCAGAAAAAATGTTGGGATGGTATTTCAACATTTTAACTTGTACGAAAACAAAACTGTTTTAGAAAATATTATGCTTGCACCACGTTTAGTTTTAAAACGGGATGAAGCTGAAAATAAAAAAATCGCAATGGATTTATTAAAAACAGTTGGACTTGATGATAAAGCACAATCATATCCTAGAATGTTATCAGGTGGACAATCGCAAAGAATTGCCATTGCCCGTAGTCTAGCTATGAAACCTAAGGCGCTATTATTTGATGAACCAACTTCTGCATTAGATCCTGAAACAATTGACGATGTTTTAAAAGTTATGAAAGATATCGCTAAAAATGATGGGATCACAATGATTGTTGTAACTCATGAAATGGGCTTTGCTCGTGAAGTAGCCGATCGTGTTATTTTCATGGCTGATGGTCAAATTCTTGAGGATGATACAACAGTAGAATTTTTCGACAATCCAAAAGAAGAACGTGCAAAAAAATTCTTGAGTAAAATTATTAAACATTAAGGAGCTCAAGACTGTGAGAGTGGGGATTAAAATATGAAACAATTAAGAAAAATTAGCTTATTGTTTATGAGTATAGCTATGGTATTAGTTATTGCAGGCTGTGGAGCGCAAAGTAAAGCCAACATTGCAACAACAGCTAAAGAAACAAAAACAATTAACTGGGGTGTTAAAGCAGATACGAAGTTATTTGGTTTAATGAACATCAAAACCGGTGAAATCCAAGGATTTGATATTGATATTGCTAAGGCAGTGACAAAAAAAATCTTAGGTAAAGATGGTAAAGCTAATTTTGTTCAGGTAACAAGTAAAACAAGAATTCCACTTTTGAAAAATGGAAATATTGATGCAATTATTGCGACGATGTCCATTTCTAAAGATCGTGAAAAACAAGTTGATTTTTCTAACTCTTATTTTGCTGCCGGACAAGCTATTTTAGTTAAAAGAACAAGCTCAATTAAATCCGTAAAAGATTTGAATAAAGACGGTATGGTTGTTTTAGGTGTTAAGGGTTCAACTTCAGTTATTAACATGAAGAAGTATGCACCTAAAGCAGAAGTGCTGGAACTAGATGATTATGCGCAAGCATTAACCGCACTAAAATCTGGTCAAGGTGATGCTTTAACAACTGATAATGGTATTTTATATGGGATGGTTAAAGAGAATTCTGATTTTGCTGTTGTTGGTGGTACTTTTACGCATGAACCTTACGGAATTGCGATTGATAAAGGCCAAGGTGAATTTAAGAATGAAGTTAATAAGGCTTTAGCTGAAATGCGTGCCGATGGCTCGTATGAAAAATTATTAAACAAATGGTTTGGCGATATTCCAGGATTTAGTGTGAAGGAGGCGAGTCAACAATGATTACGATTTTTACAGAACATTGGCAAGCCTTATTAACAGGACTTGGCTATACATTGTGTTCAAGTGTACTCGCATTATTTTTTAGTTTAATTATAGGTTCGTTCTTTGCAATTTTGGAAGAAATGCCATATCGAATTTTAAAAATTATTGCACGTATCTATATTGAAATATTTAGAAATATTCCGTTATTGGTTGTTGCAATGTTTTTCTACGTTGTGGTACCTATGTACGTTACGAATATCAACGGATTTACAGCTGGAACAATCGGACTAACGATTTACACATCTGCCTTTATTGCAGAAACAGTTCGTGCTGGGATTAGAGCTGTTGATCCTGGACAAATGGAAGGTGCTCGCTCAAACGGGTTAACATTCATGCAATCGATGTTTCATATTATTTTACCCCAGGCATTTAAATATGTGATTCCACCTTTGGGTAATCAGTTCATTAATTTGGTAAAAAACTCTTCAGTTTTAGCCTTCGTTGCTGGATTTGATTTAATGTACCAAGGTGATATTATCGCATCAACAACATTTGATACAATCAACACGTACATTATCGTTGGGGTGTTATATTTAATTATCACGATGCCATTAAGTTATTACATGAGACATTTAGAAAAGAAATTAAGTTAAAGGGGGTCTAGAAAAATATGTCAGATTTTATTGCAGCATATAGTTGGGAAAATATTCGCTACTTACTACAAGGATTATTAGTAACAATCGAAGTTTCAGTTATTTCAATTATTTTCAGTTTTATAATTGGCGCTATTCTAGGCCTAACACGATATATTAAAGTAAAACGTTTATCTGCTATAGTTGGTTTTATAATTGATTTAATTCGAAATTTACCATTACTTTTAATCTTATTTTTCGTTTATTTTGGCTTAGCAAATGTTGGTATTCGGTTATCAATTTTCTGGTCAGCAACGTTAGCGATGACCGTTTTCGAATCAGCAATGTTAGCTGAAATCATTCGAAGTGGTATTCAAGCTGTTGAACCCGGACAAATGGAAGGTGCTCGCGCAAATGGTCTAACTTATTGGCAAGGTCTGCGTGTGATTGTCTTACCACAAGCTTTAAAGAAAATGATTCCACCATTGGTTAGTCAATTTATCTCATTAATTAAAGATACGTCATTGGCTACTATCATTGTTTTACCAGAGTTACTGTATCATGCACAATTAGTATACGGTCAAAATACTAATTATGTTATTCCAATGTTCGTCGCTTTAGCAGTGATGTACTTCGTCGTTTGTTATGCACTATCATTGGTTTCAAGATACTTAGAAAGACGCTTAGCGTAGACAATAAAATAAAAATGGTTGTTGAAATCTATATAGATTTTAGCAACCATTTTTATTAGTTAGTAGAATCGGCATAAAATGACGGTTTGTTTGATTGAAAAATAAATTAGAAAGAAGATGATGTCATGGTGAAAATTGCTGTTATTCTAGGGAGTTCAAGAGAGAATTCTATTGGTAAAAGGGTCATTAAGTATATTGAAGGAGTAGCAAAAAATCAGGATAATGTTGAATTTTCATTTCTAAAATTAAGTGACTATCAGTTAACCTTCTTCCACGAAAAATTGGCACCTATGCAAAATGAAAATCGACAACTACCTGAAAATGAAGCACGATGGATAGCGGATGTAGCTGCGGCAGATGGCTTTATTATCTTAACGCCTGAATATAATCATGCTATTCCAGCCGTTTTGAAAAATGCAATCGATTATTTGGCTTTTGAAGGGCAACGTAAACCAGTTAAGATTGTGGGCTACTCAGATAACATGCGCGGTGCACAATTTGCAACAGCTGAATTAGTACCTATTTTGAATCGATTAGGATTTATCACGTTGCCTACGCCAACATTATTGGGAATAGTTGATCAAACATTTAATGAAGATGGACAACTAAATAACGATGCTAAGTTAACAGATTATACAAAAAATAAAATTGCTCAGACTTTGCAAGAAATTAAATTTTATACACAACTTTTTGTGAATAATCCTTTTCCCGGAAAATGATGAATTAAAAATAAAAATGTGTAATGACAATAGCTGTCATTACACATTTTTTATTATAGATCTTTATTTTTATGTGTTTCGTATAAATAAACCGGGATACCAAGTGCAACAATTGTAAATGAAATTAAAACACCTACAATATCTGATTGAACTTCGCTAACTAAAACGAAGGCTGCACCTAAGATAGCAACAATAGGTGTTATGGGGAACAATGGAACTGAGAAAACACGTTTTAAATCTGTTCCTTTATTCCGACGGCGTAAGATAAAGAGGCCGACGAAAGTCATAACATAAAAGCAATAAACTGTAAAAATACAAATTTCAGATAAGCGATCAGCATCAAAAAATAAAATCATAATCGCTGCAATACTTAAAGCCACACATGTTGCAATAACAGGTGAATGTGATTTTGGATGTAAATAAGATATTTCTTTATGGAAAGGTAATTGTTTGTTCTTACCCATTGCCCACATAATTCGAGGGAATGTCATGATTTTACCGTTCATACAACCAAGAATAGAAATAATGACACCGATATTCATAATTTTTCCACCAAGTTGGCCAAAGGCAATCTTAGCAAATTGTGGTGTTGCATTTTCGCCTAGTTGATGGATTTGACTAGCAGGCATGACACGCATAATACTGAACGAAACAAGAATATAAATAAGAAGAACAATTGAAATTCCTAAAACAATAGCTCTAGGTAATGTCTTTTTAGGATTTTTAATTTCATCACCCATATTAGCAATCAGAATCCAACCATCATAAGCAAATAAAGTAGCTAGTATACCAACACCAAAATTATTTGTAGAGTGACTGACAGTTGCAACAGATTGGCCAAGTGCATTTGCATTGCCAAAAAATAAACCAAAAATAATAATAGCAGCAATAGGGAATAATTTACAAATAGTTGTAATAATCTGGAATGAAGCACCATAACGATTTGATAGCATATTTAGGAAGCCAATAGAAATGACTGCAATTAATGCGATTAAATGAGAATAACCAGCTGGAATACTAAAGAAATCTACTATTAAAATAGCAAGGTACGCGCCTAACGCAGCAATCATAGCTGGTCCATACACGATAACTTGCATCCAACCAGCTAAGAAACCCCAAATTTTACCGTAAATTTTTTCCATGTAGATATATAATCCACCGGTTTCTGGAATTTGAGATCCAATTTCAGCAACAGTTAGTCCAGCGGTTAAGGTTATGATACCACCACATAGCCATGCGAGCAGGGCATTTGTAGTAGAGCCGGTGTAGTCAAGTACCGAAGCTTGTTTAAAGAAGATACCAGAACCAATAACAGTTCCGATTACGATTGATAATGCTGACCATAGACCTAACGATCTGTTAAGTCCAACTGCTGGTTTTTTTTCCAAAATTGAATCCTCCTTTTCTAAAATGAATAGTTGCATTTTAGCATAACAGCGGGAATCATGCAATAAACTAGATATGATTATGACGACAAAAAAGAGTGCGTGAATCGGCTATTTCAGACCGATTCACGCACTCTTTTTATAGAATTATTTTAAACGATGTAATCTTGCAATTGGGTTGCAATAGTTTTTGTTGCATCAATCTTTAATTTTGTACCTGATTCTTCATAATCTGTTTCTAAGATAGTTGCCTTTTCATTGATTAAATCAACAAGTTGACCTTTATCAAATGGGATAAGAACAGTCATAATTTCGTTATCTTTAAAGACATTCTTTTTAATGATATCTACTAATTGATTAAGTGATTTTTCATCACGCGCACTATAAGTGAATTTATCATCTGAGAAAGTAGGATAATCAATATTTGCTAAATCAGCTTTATTATAGGCATAAATCATCGGAATGTTTTCGACGCCAATAGCTTTTAATGTATCTTCAGTTGTTTGAATCATTTCCTCAGCATGTTTATCAGCCACGTCAATCACTTGGATAAGTAAATCAGCTTGTGCAGCTTCAGCCAAGGTTGTACGGAAAGCTTTTACTAATTGGTGAGGCAATTTGCTGACAAAACCAACAGTATCGCTCAATAAAATTTGTTTTTTATCTTCAAATTGAATATTACGGACACTTGTATCTAATGTAGCAAACAACATATTCTTTTCAAAAACTTGTTTGTCATCATCTTGTCCGATTAGACGAAGCAAGCCGTTCATTGTCGTTGATTTACCTGAATTAGTATAACCAACTAATGCAACAGTCGGAATACCAGATTTATCACGTTGTTTACGTCTAGTAGATTCTTCTTTGTCCATTTCAGCAAGATCTTTTTTAATGTGGTTAATCCGATTTTCAATCACACGACGATCTAATTCAATCTTCGTTTCGCCAGCACCACGGTTAGCGAGTCCACCACCAGATTGTTGATCTAGTTTATCTTGCATCCCTCTTAAACGAGGTAACTGATATTGAAGTTGAGCCATTTGAACTTGGAGTTTTGCTTCGCGTGATTGTGCTCTTGAAGCAAAAATAGCTAAAATCAGGCCTGTACGATCCATAACTTCCATACCTGATGCAGCTTCAAGGTTACGAATTTGAGTTGGTGATAATTCGTCGTTTACAACTAAAATTTTCACACCTTGTGCTTCACTTTCAGTCTTGAATTCTTCAGCTTTACCTTTACCAAAGTAAAGGGCAGCAGTTGGTCGATCTAATTTCTGACGAATGTCTTCAACAGCATGCATGTTGTTAGCTTCGACTAATGCAGCTAATTCAGACATTGTATAATCTAAATTTTCACGTTGTTTTTCGATACCAGCAATGAAAACGTCAATAACTGGTATTTCTGTAGAATAAGTTTCTTTCATGAGAACCTCCTCGTGGAACTTAATTAATAGGTTAAGTATAACATTTATTCAAAAAAATATTCGAACATCAAAATAAGTTAACTGAATTAAATGAGAATTAATGAATAAAAATGGCCAAACTCTCATTTTAACAACGTGCAAATGTTATGAGTTGAATATTTTATATAGTTAAACGGCTTTTTTAAAGGCGCTTGAATCTCTTTTTAATTAAATTAGAGTTTAATGTTGATTTTAATCTTTTTCTAATGTAAGATAAACCTACGTTAAGAAAAGGTAAATAAAAAAGGAGAGGTCATATTATGAAGTTAAAGTCAGTTTTGAAATTAAGTGGTGTGCTAGCATTGTCTGTCATTGTCTTGGCAGCGTGTGGATCTAAATCTTCATCTTCAGATAGTAAAGAACTCGCTGATAAACAGGTTATTAATTGGTCTGAAACAGCTGAATTACCATCGATGGATTTATCGACAGCAACGGATACAGTTAGCTTTAACATGTTGAACAATACTAATGAAGGTTTATACAGAATTGGTAAGAACAGTAAAGTGTCAAATGCACTTGCAACTAAAACAACCGTTTCAAAAGATGGCATGACTTATACATTTAAACTTCGTGATTCAAAATGGAGCAACGGAGACGATGTAACGGCTAAAGATTTTGTTTATTCATGGCAACGGACCGTTAATCCTAAGACAGCTTCACAATATGGTTACCTCTTCTCAGGGATTAAAAATTATGATGCAATCAGCGCGGGTAAGATGGCGCCATCAACATTGGGAATCAAAGCAACTGACAAACATACATTAGTTGTAACACTTGATAAAAAAGTACCATATTTCAAATTATTGATGGGCTTCCCAACGTTCTATCCACAAAATCAAAAAGTTGTTGAAAAGTATGGTTCTAAATATGGCACACAAAGCAAATACATGGTTTACAATGGTCCATTTACATTAAATGATTGGACAGGAACTAACTTAACTTGGGACCTAAAGAAAAATGACACTTATTGGGATAAAAAAGCAGTTAAGCTAACACAAATGAATTTCCAAGTTTCTAAAGATAATACAACAAGCTATAATTTATACCAAAGTCAAAAATTAGATATGACGAATTTATCTGCTGAACAAGCTAAAACATTGAAAACAGATAAAGACTATATCACACGTAAACAAGCATCAACGTTCTACTTACAATACAATCAAAAGAATAAATTATTTAATAACCAAAAGATTCGTCAAGCTATTTCATTAGTTATCAACAGAAAACAATTTGTTGATAAAATTTTAGGGGATGGCTCAACTGTTGCGACAGGTTTAGTATCATCAGGTCTTGCTTCAAATCCTAAAACAGGCGAAGATTTTGCAAAAGAATCAACCGTTAAATCAACTGCAAATACAGACATTGCAAAAGCAAAAGAATTATGGAAAGCAGGATTAAAAGAAGTTGGTGTTACAAAAGCTAGTTTCTCACTTCTAAGTGATGATACTGATAAAGCTAAGAAAACAAATGAATTTTTACAAAATGCGATTGAAGATAACTTAGATGGTGCGGATGTAACATTAACAAATATCCCATTCAAATCACGTTTAGCAAAATCAACTAGTGGTGATTTCGATATTGTTGTTACAGCATGGGGTGCTGATTTCTCAGACCCAATCTCATTCTTAGATTTATTTACTTCAGATAATTCACAAAATGCAGGTAAATGGAAAAATAGTGAATATGATGCATTGATTAAAGCTTCAAAAACAACAGATGCAAGTAATGCAGATAAACGTTGGGATGATTTAGTTAAGGCTGAAAAAATCTTGATGAAAGATCAAGGAATTGCACCTCTTTACCAAATGGCTCAAGCTCAATTATTAAGATCAACAGTTAAAGGTGTTATCTACAATGGAGCTGGTATCAATTACAATTTCAAAGATGCTTATGTTACTAAATAATTAATTAACGTGTTAAAATTTAACAAGTGAGAGTTAGCTACCACGGCTAATTCTGACTTGTTTTAATTACATAATAAAGCAAAAGTGAGGGTCAGAATTATGGGTAAATACCTAGTTAAACGAATTTTTTATATGCTACTGACGTTGTTTTTAGTCGCAACCATTACCTTCTTTTTAATGAAGTTAATGCCTGGATCACCTTATGCGAATCAGCAAAAAATGACAACTGAGCAATTACAGATTATGAATGAACAATATGGATTGAATAAACCCGTATGGCAACAATATCTCATTTACTTAGTGGGATTAGTTAAGGGTGATTTAGGAACGTCATTCCAATACAGTAATCAACCTGTGTCATACCTAATTTCAAGCCGTATTGGACCATCCGGACAACTTGGATTACAAGCTATCATCTTCGGAATAGTTATTGGAATTGTGATTGGTGCCATTGGTGCGATTAACAAAAATACTTGGATTGATACTTCTTCAACAATTTTATCAATCTTAGGTATCTCAATTCCTTCTTTCGTCTTAGCTGTTTTATTACAGTATTACGTAGGATTAAAGTTAGGCTGGTTACCAATTGCTGATTGGGGCGGATTCAGTTACACGATTCTACCGACAATTGCTTTAGGGGTTGGCCCACTGGCGGAGACGGCCAGGTTCATTCGAACCGAGATGGTGGATGTCCTAAGCAGTGATTACATTGAACTGGCTAAGGCTAAAGGATTAACAAAGTTTGGCGTTGTATTCCACCATGCTTTACGTAATAGTTTAATTCCTTTAGTAACATTAATCGGCCCTTATACGGTTGCATTAATGACTGGTTCAATGGTTGTTGAAAATATATTCTCAATTCCTGGAATTGGTGAACAATTCGTAAAATCAATTTTGACAAATGATTTCCCCACAATCATGGGTGTTACAATGCTTTATTCAGCTGGACTAGTAGTTGTTATCTTATTAACAGATATCATTTACGGTATTATTGACCCAAGAATTCGATTAACTGGAAGGAGAAATTAACGATGGCAGATAAAATTGACCTACCAGTAGATGCATTTGAACCGTTAGATAAAAATAACGCTATTGATAATGAAAAAATTGCTGCACCGTCGTTGACTTTCGTTCAGGATGCTTGGCGTCGGTTGAAGAAAAATAAAGGGGCTTTTATCTCACTTTGGGTCCTGGTTGCAATTTTTATTTTGGCATTTGGATCCCCCATTTTAGCACCACATAGTGCAACAGAACAAAATGTTGAGTATACAAATTTACCACCTAAAATTCCTGGTGTACCAATAGATGGATTAAATGGAAAGTTAAAAACATCATCAGGTAGCTGGTATGATGCTTATGAACAAAATAGTATTCCAAAAGATAAATACTTTATTTTAGGAACGGATGTTTTTGGACGTGATTTGTTATCAAGAATTATGTATGGAACTAAGATTTCCTTAATCGTGGCACTAGTTGCTGCATTAGTCGATTTAGGAGTCGGTGTTGCTTATGGAATCTTGTCCGGTTGGCGTGGCGGACGTGTTGATACATTCATGCAGCGAATCATCGAAATTATTTCATCGGTACCTAACTTGGTCGTTATTGTTTTAATGTTATTGGTTTTCAAACCAGGTTTAACATCAATTATTTTAGCAATTGCAGTGACTGGTTGGACAACGATGGCTCGATTAGTTCGGGCACAAACGTTGAAATTAAAAGATCAAGAATATATTCTTGCAGCTCGAACTTTAGGCGAGTCACCCGTAAAAATTGCAGTGAAACATTTACTACCTAACTTATCGAGTGTGATTATTATTCAAACAATGTTTACAATTCCTAGTGCTATTTTCTTCGAAGCTTTCTTAAGTTTCATCGGAATTGGGATTAGTGCTCCTCAAGCTTCACTTGGGTCATTATTGAATGATGGTCAAAAGAATTTCCAGTTTTTACCATACCAAATGTGGTATCCAGCAATTGTTTTATGTATTATCATGGTTGCCTTCAACTTATTAGGTGATGGACTCCGTGATGCCTTTGATCCAAAAACGAAAGAGTAGGTGTTGAAAAATGGCAGAAAATATTTTAGAAGTTAACAATCTAGAAATTAATTTTCATACGTATGCTGGAGATGTTAAAGCCATACGTGATGTTAGTTTTCATCTGGCTAAAGGTGAAACTTTAGCAATCGTTGGTGAATCAGGTTCCGGTAAATCCGTTACAACAAAAAGTTTAATGGGATTATTAGCTAATAATGCAGAAGTTATGGGTGGAGAAATTCTTTTTCATGGTGAAGATTTACTTAAAAAATCAGAAAAACAAATGGAAAACATTCGTGGTAAAGATATCGCAATGATTTTCCAAGACCCAATGACTTCTTTAGATCCTACTATGAGAATTGGTAGACAAATTGCTGAACCATTAATGAAGCATAAACATGTAAAAAAAGAAAAAGCAATGGCGCAAGCCTTGGAAATTTTGAAGTTAGTTGGGATTACAGATGCTAAAAAACGCTTTAAGGACTATCCACATCAATTTTCTGGTGGTCAACGCCAACGAATTGTTATTGCGATTTCATTAGTTTGTTATCCAGAAATTTTAATTGCTGATGAACCAACAACAGCTTTAGATGTAACCATCCAAGCACAGATTTTGGAATTAATGAAAGAATTACAAGCAAAAATTGAAACATCAATTATTTTCATTACCCATGATCTAGGGGTTGTTGCTGGTATGGCTAATCGTGTAGCGGTTATGTATGCAGGTCGGATTGTTGAATATGGGACAGTCGATGAGGTCTTTTATAACCCACAACATCCATATACTTGGGGCTTATTGAATTCAATGCCAACACTTGATAGTGAACATCTGTACGCAATTCCAGGTACACCTCCTGATTTATTGGATCCACCAAAAGGGGATGCATTTGCCGCTCGGAATGAGTACGCTATGAAGATTGATACAGAACAACAACCACCATTCTTCGATGTTTCACCAACACATGCAGCAGCTACATGGTTGTTGCATCCAGATGCACCTAAAGTAACGCCGCCAGTTGAAATTCAAAGACGGTATAAAATTTTTGCAAAACAACAAGAAACAAAAATTAAAGCGAATCAAAATTTGGTAGAAAACTAAGGAAGGGGAGCTGAACATAGTGGAACAAAAGAAAAATAAAATTTTAAAAGTCCGTCATTTAAAACAATATTTTAATGTCGGCAAACCAGACGAAGTGAAAGCTATCGATGATATTTCATTTGATATTTATGAAGGCGAGACATTTGGCTTGGTGGGCGAGTCAGGGTCTGGTAAAACAACAACAGGTCGTAGTATCATCAATTTATATGAACCAACTGATGGTAAAATTGATTTTGATGGTGTTGATATTCGTAAAATTAAGTCTAAAAAAGATAAATTACAATTTCGCCGTGACATGCAAATGATTTTTCAAGATCCATATGCATCACTAAATCCACGAATGAAAGTTAAAGATATTGTGGCAGAAGGAATAGATATTCACCATTTAGCTGCCAATGATGAAGCACGTGCGAAACGTGTTGAAGAATTATTAGAAACAGTTGGATTGAATAAAGATCATTCTAGCCGCTACCCCCATGAATTTTCAGGTGGCCAACGCCAACGTATTGGTATTGCTCGTGCTTTAGCTGTAGAACCTAAGTTTATCATCGCAGATGAACCTATTTCTGCATTAGATGTTTCAATTCAAGCGCAGGTTGTTAATTTGTTGAAGGAATTACAAATTGAACATAACTTAACATATTTGTTTATTGCACATGATTTATCAATGGTTAAATATATCAGTGATCGAATTGGTGTGATGCATTATGGTAAGTTATTAGAAATAGCTCCTGCAGACGAAATATATACACATCCTTTACACGATTATACAGCCAGTTTAATCTCGGCCGTTCCTGTTCCTGACCCTGAATTTGAACGTAATCGCATTCCAGTACCATACGATTCGTCAGTTGAGGCAGATGGTAAAAAACGTCGAATGGTTGAAATTTCGCCAGAACATTTTGTTTTAGCAAGTGAAGATGAAATCCCTATGTATAAGGAACGAGCTGCCAATACTTTGGCAGAAGAAGCTGAATAATAAATCAGAAAGATCTTTTCAAGAATTTTTGAAAAGGTCTTTTTTGATTTTAAAAAGGGTGTAAACTATTAATTGTATGAGTATCTTAAATATATTAAAGGAAGTATAAAAATTTTAGGTAATTATGCATAAAATAATGTATACTAGATGTATTAGAATTAGGTAACGACATAACTATTTTTTGATTTGGGAATGAATAAAAGGTTCAACTAAAACGTTATGTGGAACAAAGGGTTTTATATGGTGGGGAGAATGGGAGCACCCAACATGATAGATGATACAGAAGTATATAATGAAGCGTACAAAGAATTACCGTATGATGTACAATTACTTTTTCAAGAGGGGCGTCTCTGCGAAAAAGATAATGATTTAGCCGTATTATTCGATTTATTTATTAAAAGTACAATTAATTTTACTGAATTCTATGGATTTAACGATGATAGAAAGCAGCTATTTGATGAATTGAAACAAAATCCAGAAGAGGCCGCGCAGTTAATTAAGCAATATCGGTATTATCGTAATTGGTTCGAAAAATATCAGGCTAATGTTAATTGTTTTTCGAAATTAAGATTTCTAACTGTCTGTGAATGGTATGATGGTCAACAAGCATATGCAAGTAATAATTAAGAAATGCTATCATACAAGAAATTAAGTAAAAAAAAGTTAGAATATAAAATTAATTTAACTTAAAATGCGAACTTAAAATATACGGCAAGCTTAACAATATTGTTAAGCTTTTTTTGTTTTTATAAGACGCAGAAAAAATTAAAATAGATAACAAGCCAAGTGCTTGTTATCGATGAGAAGGGTGTGGTATATTAATTGCAATTATCGGGGGGTAATCGAATGAGTTTAGGTGAAGGAATAAAAAATGTAAACGCATTACCGTATGATGTGAGGCTATTATTAGAGGAAAGAAATATTCCGGAGAATCAAATGAGTTGGGAAATTATTTCTGATGTGTTTCTTGAAAGTATTGCGACTTACACAGCATTTTATGGATTTAATGAGGATCGTAGAGCGCTATTCAATGATTTAAAAAATGATAAAAATGAGGCCAATCAAATTATAACAACCTATAAAGAATATCGTGAGTGGTTTAAATACTATCACGTTCATTTTGAAAATCTAGAAGATGTGAGGTTTTTAACGATTTGTGAGTCAATAGGTGTAGATGGCATAATAATAAAAGATTAAATTCAAAAACGCTATGACTACTTTTAATTAAGTAGTCATAGCGTTTTTGAATTTAATCTTTAATACCATCTCTTTTACGTTCACGTTCAGCAATCATTGGCATAATGAATCCAAGACCGATAAGAACAACGACACTAATAATATTGATGGCTAACTGGTAGTAGAATAGTGAGCTACCCATCTCGACATCTTGAGGAATAATCCCAAAGACTGTTGCCAAAACAGTAACAACTAAGCACCATAAACCAACAGCGTAAGCTAATTTGTCATTTTTAATGAAGACATATTCTGATGGATATTTAGCACTATTTTTACGGATCTGCATGAAGGCGAAGAAAATCCAACAAGTGACACCTGGTGAAATAATTCCATTCAAGTTCAGTAACCAATTAAAGATTGTATTCATATCTGGCAAGAAGACACCCAAGAAGAGAATGAAGGCACTTAAAGTACAAGTTAAAATGTACCCATTAATTGGTAAACCATCTTTGTTAACTTTAAGTAATTTCTTAGGCATATAACGAGCGCCTGTGTCAGAGATAAGCATGCGAGTCATAGCGTCAAGAAGAACAGCTAGAAGAGCACACATGTACACAATTTGAGTAATAGCGAAGGCATACATTAACCAACTACCCATATGAAATTGATCTCCTAAACGAAGGAATGCGTAGTACGAACCATTCATTTTAAAATCATTAGGAATGTTATGGGCATTGAAGAAAATCCCAAGTGCGAATGAGCCGAAAACTGTTAAGAAGATTGTCATAACGGTTAACATAATCATGGCTTTAGGGAAATCTTTTTTAGGTTTTTTCATTTTTGTGACAAATGGCGCAATTAATTCTGCACCATTAATCGCATAAATTAATAAACCAATTGTTGTGAAATAATGTAAATCAAATTTAGGAATTAGTGTGTGCCAGCTCATATTTGTTGTTGCAATACGACCTGAAGGTGTTAATAATGAGCCAAATGCCATTACAACATATAAAATTGTGAGGATGAACATGGTACCACCACCAATAAGACCTAAAAATTCTAATGAACCTTTGAAGAAACGTTGAACAAAAATGAAACCAACGAAGATTACTAATGTTATTAACGCGAACATAGCTGTTGATAAACTATCTTCGAGTGCATTACTTCCGTTAAATAACCAACCAAAGCCAACAACGACTGAATTAGCGGTATCAACAACGTAAGGAATCGAAGCAGCCCAATAAGTCCATGCCGTAAAGTAACCTAGTTTTTCGCCACGAGTTCCGCGAACCCATGAACTTAAACCGCCACCTTCTGAATTAAAGACGGAACCTAATTGTCCTACCATTAAAGAATAGGGAATTACATATAATAGCAATAAAATGATCCAAGATGTAATAACGCCCATACCTTGATTTTGAAAGTTATAGACGATATCGTCGAAGCCAATAACTGTTACGAATGACATTAATGCCAAAACTGGCCACGATATAAATGTTTTTTTCTCGTTTTCCATAAGTACCTCCCGTGATAAATAACTATGTAAATTAAACTAACAATTTATAAGTATAGTGAACTGACTAATTAATTTCCATGAAAAATTAAATTAATATAAAATGTAATCGTTTTAATGAGAATTAAGTTAAGAATTAACGATAATAAAAATTGCTATTTAATGTGTACTATGTATAATAGTACACATATAGTAAAATGATAAATATAAATGGAGGACTAATAAAATGAAAGAAATAGTTGTAAGCGCAAAAGATGTTAAAAAAGTCTACGGTAAGAATAAAGAGAAGAAAACGGAAGCCTTAAAAGGGATTAATTTTTCTGTCGAACAGGGTGAATTTATTGGTATCATGGGGGCATCAGGATCAGGTAAATCAACATTACTTAACTTATTATCAACACTAGACCAGCCGACTTCAGGACAAATTGAGATTAATAATCAGGATATCTCAATGATGCGTGGCGATAAACTATCAGATTTTAGAGCACAACAAATTGGCTTTATTTTCCAAAGTTTTAACCTGCTAGATAACTTAACGGCAGCTGAAAATATAACATTGCCACTATCATTACAGAATGCGTCTATTTCTAAATATCAAGAACGTATTGATAAATTAACGAAAACACTGGGGATAGATAGTGTTCTTGGACAATTTCCAACTGAATTATCTGGTGGCCAAAAGCAACGAGTTGCAGCAGCTCGTGCTTTAGTCCATAATCCTGCAATCTTATTAGCAGATGAACCAACAGGTGCTTTGGATTCTAAAAGTGCAAAGTCACTCCTATCAACGATGGAAAGTTTAAATAAAAATGATCAAGTATCAATTTTGATGGTGACTCATGACGCTGTTAGTGCGAGTTACTGTCAACGAATTCTCTTTATTAAAGATGGTAAGATTGGTCGAGAATTGATTCAAGGAACGAATACGCGAACAGAGTTTTATCAAGAAATTTTAAATGAACTAGCTAAGAGTGAACAATAATTTTAAGAAGGGAGGAAACAATATGTTATTAAAATTATCCTTAACTGGAATTAAGAGTCGCTTTAAAGATTATCTAATCTTGTTATCAGGACTCATTATGGCTTCAGCAATCTTTTACATGTTTGAAGCATTAGCAACTAATCAAGAATTTATTAAACAAAATGCGACGATAAAATTTGCAGCAATGATTTTCCAAGTAGGTTCTGTACTACTTGCAATTATTACACTGTTTTATATTATCTATGCGAATACATTTTTAATGAGCATGCGTCAAAGAGATTATGGGATGTTCATGATGCTAGGCGCTAAAAAGCGTAAGATTGGGCGCTTAATTTTCACTGAAACTTTAATTATTGGCTTAATTGCAACAGCTGTTGGTATTTTAGTTGGTATTGGACTGACATATGGCGTTAGCCAATTTTTAGTAGATAAAATGGATCTTGCACCGCATTCTTTTCAAGCTTTTTATTTCCCAGCAATCCTAATAACAATGCTTTTCTTCGTTATTCTTTTCATGATTGCTGCTATATTTAATCGACAAAGCTTGTTAAGAACGCCTATCTTAAAATTATTAAATGAAGCAGAACAACCACAAGGTAAAAAGCTAAAATCTTATAATATCTTAATTCAAAGTATCTTAGGATTAGGTTTAATTGCAAGTGGCTATTATTTATTAAGTCATTTAGCACTGTTTCAAATGGCTGGATTTATTGGGTCAGTCGTAACAATTTTGATTGGGACATTTTTAATTTTCAATTCATTATTTAGTGGATTGGTTCAATTATTAAAACGTAATAAGGGATTTTCTGAAAAGCAATTAAATACCTTTTTATTAGGGCAACTTAGCTTTCGATTAGGTTCATTAAATCGGGTTCTAACAATGGTTGCGATGTTATTTGCACTAGCATTAGGCGCAATAACTGTTGGGATGGGATTCTCTGGTGTGGTTGATCAAACAGCTACTTCTACTTCCCCATATGATGTTGTTGTCCAAAATCCATCAACAAAAGAGAAAAAATTACTTAGTCAATTGACTGATAAAAAAGAGTCCATTTATGAAGCAAAAAAAGTTGGTTCTGTCCGTTATTTTAAAAAATCTGACTTTGTGAAATCACCATTGTACACGCTTGATTTCACGGAAACGGGAACGGCTACCGGTAAATTTATTAAAGTTGACCCTGCCAAAATGACAGCTAAAAATGAGGATAATCTATGGGGAAATGCTGTTAGAACTACATTGGAATCCCCTGATATGTTAAATCCAGTACTTGTCTCTGACGCATCATTTTCAGCTGTTTCGGCGAAGACACAACGTATCCATACTGTTAGGTTAGCATCATTTAAAGATAATAAAGAAATCTTAAAAGCATTGAGCGAAGAAATACCTAAAAATCAGTTAGATAATTCATCTTATTTTATGAATAAGTATGTCGTATATCAGTTGGCTAACGGCATTTATGGCGGATTAGAATTCATTGGATTCTTCTTAGGCGTTGCGATGTTGGCAATGTTAGCAAGTGTTCTTATGTTTAAAATATTGTCTAGTGCGGCAACGGATAAAAAACGATATGATTTATTGAACCAATTAGGCGCTAAGCAACGACTAATGAAAAAATCAATTAGGCGCGAAATTGGCATCTTATTCTTCTTACCTGGAATTGTCGGTGTAATCCACGTTTTATTCGGACTACAAATGTTCAAGGAATTAATTCCAGATCCATATTCACATATAACGATTCCATTTATTATTTTTGCAGTTCTCTATTTGGGATATTATTGGGTAACAGTTACCTTATATAAAGGGATGGTATTAAAAAAATAAAAAAGAGGTGAATATTCAGTTTTTAAAACTGAGTATTCACCTCTCTTTATTTAGATGGGTTGTTCGCCAAAATTACCATAATAGCTAACTTCAATTGTATCGTGATGAACGATTAATTTAGTGACGCTACCATTTTTAGGACTAGATGATATATCAATATTAGGTGCGTATCGTGAAACGATACTTCTAATTGCTGTCCCGTGACCAACTAATAGAACGTTGTCATTATTATTTTGGTTAGTGCGTAAAAAATCAAAAGCATGATCATAGCGATTCCAAAATTCTTGGTCATTTTCAGCTAAATTAAAAGGGTCAGCACTTTTTATGAAATCACGTGAGTCTTCGATGGAATATTTTTCAAGAATATCATTGAAGGTTTGACAATTAAAAGGTGTACCAACTGTTTGCATAACAGCTGCAGTATCTTGGCCTTCAAATGAGCCATAATATTCTTCTCTAAAAAGTGCTGTTTCAATTGGTGTTAACTGTGCATTTTCTTCAACATTCGTTTCACTTAAAATATGGCTTAGTGTTTTTTTTGTACGCATTGTGTCACTTCGATAAATGGCATTAAATGATTTATCGCGTAAAAGTTTTCCTGAATGGGTGGCATCGTTGATTCCCTTATCTGTAAGTGGAGAGTCACACCAGCCTTGCATTCTCTGGAAAGAGTTAAAAAAAGTTTGGCCATGACGAACCATATAAACGGTAAATGACATATGAAATCCTTTCATAAATAAATATTTAATTTGTAAATAAAAAAGGTACTTAGAGCTGTCTGGTTTTTGATGAATAGTCTCACTTAATGCATTAATTTTAGAAAAAGAAAAGACTTTTATTTTATTTAATCCAATGTATACTAAATAAACGGAGAATTAAAATATGAGATTATTTATGACTACTAGTAAGATGATACCGAATGAGATATTAATTACAAGTCTAAATCTAATTGTTTTAACTGCATAAATTGTATTAACTATTCAAGAAGGAGTGTTTATTATTTTGATTACGTTGGCTGGTATTATTGGTTCAGGAAAATCTAGTATGACAAAAATTTTATCTGAAGAACTTGGGGTAGAGGCTTTTTACGAACCTGTTACAGATAACCCGGTATTACCTTTATTTTACAAAGGTAACGAAATCGCTGCAAAAAAACGTGAAGCAGGGGATAAGGAAGCAACAAATCCCTACGCTTACTTATTACAAACTTTCTTTTTGAATCGTCGTTTCAGAATGATTAAAGCAGCAATGCAAGAAGATAATAATGTTCTTGATCGTTCAATTTATGAAGATGCTATTTTTATGAAGATGAATACAGAAATGGGTAATGCCACAACTGTTGAATATAACATCTATCAAGATTTATTAGAAAATATGCTTGAAGAGTTACCTTATGCTGCACATAAAAAATCACCCGATTTGATGGTTATGATTAAAGTTTCTTATGAAACAATGGTTAATCGTATTCAAAAACGTGGCCGTGATTATGAACAAATTGAAACTGACCACTCATTGGTTGAATACTATAAAACATTACTTCGCTATTATGAAGATTGGGAAAAAGAATATGACGTTTCTGAATTTTTAGTTATTGATGGCGATAAATACGATTTTGTTGAAAATGAAGCTGATCGTAATATTGTTTTAAATATTATTGAAGATAAATTACAAGAATTAGGTAATTTATCTGAAAAAGAAGTTATCGATTACAAGACACAACGTAAATCAATTTAAACTAAAAGGAGTAACCAATTTTAAAAATTGGTTACTCCTTTTTTATTTAGATTTTATCATCATCGTGATGATTGAAATATTCAACTTTAACTGAATTGTCATCAACGATTAACTTAGTTACACTACCGTTTTTAGGGCTCATTGTAATATCAATTTCGGGTGCAAAATGAGAAACGATACTTCTGATTGTTGTCCCATGACTGACAACTAAAACGTTATCGCCATCTTTAGCATCTTTACGCAATAAATCAAAACCTTTATTACGACGTGCCCAAAAATCGGCATCGTCTTCAGCATCATGGAAAGGATCGATTTCTTTGAAGAAGTCACGTGCCTCTTCAATTGAAAATTTTTGCAAAATCTCAGTGAAATTAGCAGCGCCATGTGGCTTACCAACAACAAACCAAGCTTGAGAAGAATCGGCACCTTCATAGTAACCATAGCCTTGCTCTCTAAGAAACTCAGATGTTGTAACAATTAAATCTGAAGAGTTTTCATTTTCAGATAAAATGTAGTTAGCTGTACGATTTGCGCGGGTTGTATCACTACTGTATGCATTAGCAAACTGAATTTGTGATAATTTTTTTCCAGTAGTGTGGCCGTCGTTAATGCCTTTTTCTGTAAGTGGTGAATCGGACCAACCTTGCATCCGATTATATTTATTGAAAATGGTTTGACCATGGCGAACGAGATAGACTGTAAATGGCATGAGAACCTCCTGAAGTTTATGTGATAGCCCCATTATACGCTAAAGAAAACGATTATTCTAAAAAGCTTATCCTAGAATTTAGCATCAAGTTTTTTTCTAAGTAAAAATTTCGTAAGTTGTACTAACCCAGCTAAGACCACTGGAAGTAATGCTATCCCGGCAATTGAAAGGAAAATAATAGAAAAATGATCCTTAACAAATGGAATTGCGCCGAAGTAGTAACCGACGCCACTTCCAATGGCTACCCAAAGTGAGACGCCAATTAAGTTGAAAATACTAAAATGTCTGTAATTCATTTGAATAGTACCAGAAATAAGTGGCACAAAAGTTCTAATTAATGGGATAAAGCGTCCAAATACG